>CAIYAN010000326.1 GCA_903924185.1 uncultured Opitutia bacterium
GGGACGAATAGGGCCGCCGCGCCCTGCCCCTTGTCTTTTCCTAGTAGATACCTAAGTTCCGCTCACCCAACACCCCGATGAGCCTGCTCCGTCTCGTGCCTCTGTTCTACGCCGTTGCCGCCTTGGCCGCGGATGCCTTGCCACCCAAGCAACCGCTTTGGGAGGGCGTCGCTCCGGGATTGAAGTCCGACGAAGCTCCGCTCCCCACCAAGGCTAGCTACACGGTGCACCTAGCCGAGAAACCTAACGGCGCGGCTGTTATTATTTGTCCAGGCGGCGGCTACGGCGGCTTAGTCGTCGGCGGCGAAGGCCACGGTATCGCCAAGTGGCTCAACGCCCAAGGCATCGCTGGTATCGTTCTGGAATACCGTCTCCCCGCCGGACACGACAAGGTCCCGCTACTCGACGCACAGAAGGCACTCACACTAACCCGCACTCGTGCCTCCGAATGGAAGATCGACCCCAAGAAGGTCGGCATCATCGGCTTCTCCGCCGGCGGCCACTTGGCAGCGACCGCAGCCACACATTTTACCACCGAGAACCGTCCTGACTTCGCCATCCTCATCTACCCGGTGGTCACGATGAGCGTCGGTACGCATGGCGGCTCCAAGAAGAACCTCTTGGGTGCAACCCCTTCGGACGAACTCGCTAACCTCTACTCCAACGAGAAGCAGGTCACCAAGGACACTCCGCCCACGTTTCTGGCACATGCCCTCGACGATAAAGCCGTGCCGATTGAGAACAGCCGCCTGTTCCATCAAGCCTGCCAAGCCAAGGGAGTGGCCGCTAAGCTACTCGAACTCCCTAACGGTGGCCACGGACTGAACGGCTACAAGGGCCCCTCATGGGACGCTTGGCAGAAGCAGTCCTTGGAATGGCTCCGAGAGCAGAAATTTATCCCCTAAGCCTGCAACCAAAACGCTTTCCCACTGACTCACCTTTATCCCCTATGCGCCTACCCGCCCTCCTTTGCACCCTTAGCCTCGCCGCCTTCACTGGCTACGCTGCCGACGCGCCTAAGCCCGCCACCCCTAAGGCTCCGGCCCCCAAGAACGTGGAACCTCCGGTCTACATGACCGTCGAGACGGCCGGACCCGACTTCCCGTTGCAGGGCGAATACGCCGGCGATGGGCTCGGGGCGAACATCATTGCGCTCGGCGACGGCAACTTCCGCCTCGTCACCTTCAAGGGTGGCCTCCCCGGCGCCGGCTGGGATGCCTCGGCCAAGACCGAAGTGGAAGCTAAGCGCGACGGTGACGTCGTCCGCTTCAAAGAAGTCGCCGAACTCAAAGGCGGCGTGCTGACTGTCGGATCGACTTCGCTTAAGCGTATCGAGCGCCACAGCCCGACCGAAGGCGCTAAGGCCCCGGCGGGCGCAGTCGTCCTTCTCGATGGCAGCAATGCGGACGCTTGGAACGGCGGCCATCTGGATGAGCGTAAACTCCTCGCTGCAGGCACGACCTCCAAGCAGGCCTTCCAAAGCTTCACGCTACACCTGGAATTCCTCCTGCCTTTCAAGCCCCTTGGCCGTGGCCAAGGCCGCGCGAACAGCGGCGTCTATGTGCAGAACCGCTATGAAGTACAGGTCCTCGATAGCTTCGGCCTGAAGGGCTTGGATAACGAATGTGGCGGCGTCTACCAGAACAGCTCGCCCAAGGTGAATATGTGCTTCCCGCCGTTGCAGTGGCAGACCTACGACATCGAGTTCACTGCGGCCAAGTTTGATGCCAACGGCAAGAAGACCGATAACGCGATCCTCACCGTGAAGCACAACGGCGTCGTCGTGCAGGATAAACTCTCGCTCAAGGGCGCGACCCCTGGTGGCGGCTTCAAGACTGAAGTCCCCGCGCCCGGCCCCTTCCAACTCCAAGGCCACGGGAACCCCGTGTACTACCGGAACGTTTGGATCGTGGAACAGAAGTAGTTCGGAGTTAGGGGACTGGTTGGCTGGAGTATGGTTGGCTAGGGGGGAATGCTCCGGAAGCCAACCAATCCCCTATCTGCTTTGCTTTTTAGGGTTTCTTGGGCTCTATCGGCCCATGGAAATCATTGTCATGGGCTGCGGCACTTCCCAAGGGGTCCCCTTGGTCGCGCATGATAATGCCGGGCTGGACCAGGCAAATCCGAAAAACTGGCGATCACGCACGAGCATCCACGTGGTCATCGAAGGACACCACGTGCAGGTCGATGCAGCTCCAGAGTTCCGTCTACAGTGTCTCCAGAATAAGATTCCGGCGGTCGACACGTTCATCCTGACGCACGGACACGCCGACCATGTTCTCGGCATGGACGACCTTCGTCAGTATTGCACAAATAACGGCGGTGCCGCGATTCCCGTCTACAGCACCGAACAAGGCCTGAAGCGCGTCGAGACTATCTACCCGTACGCCATCGGCGAAGCGGCTTCGCCCGGTTACATCGCGCTCGACCTGCATCGTATGCCCGAGGAGTTGATGCTCCCTGGCGGCGGCGTCGTGCGCTCCATCCTTTTGCCCCATGGCTCCGAGCCGACCCTAGGCCTGATCTTCGAAGAACCTTCCACGGGGACGAAGTTTGTCTACTACACCGACTGTAAGACCGTGCCCACGCCCGCGGTGAACCTCGCGCTCGACTGCGATTTAGCGATTTTGGACGGCCTCCGCCCCAACTTTCACCCCACGCATATGACCATCGGCAAGGCCTGCGAGGTTGCCGGTGAGATTCGCGCCAAGCAGGCGTATGTCACGCACATGACCTACCAAATCGACTATGCCACCTACACGGAGTCGCTGGCGAAGGAATACCCTAAGGTCGGCCTTTGCTACGACGGCTTACGGATCAAGCTGGGCTAAGCCTTCAGCCAGAAAAGAGTCTTTCCTAGGTCCGGGATTCCTCCAAGGTAGGGGGTATTCCCCATGAAGACCCTCCTGCTCGCCCTCCTCGCCGTTGGCACCGCCTACGCGGCCGACCCCGTCAAGTTGACCCTCGAAGACTTCACCGACGGCAACGGTGCTAAGCCGGGCGCTGGCTGGACCACCGAAGAAGGCGGCGTTATCCACCTCACTCCGACTAAGGGGAGCGGCTTTCTGGTTTCTAAAAAGGAATACGCCAGCTTCGAGATGGAATGGGATTGGAAACTCGCGGATGCCGGCAACAACGGCATCAAGTATTGGGTGAACAACATCAAGGACGCCAAGGGCAAGGGCGAATGGCTCGGCGTCGAGTACCAGATGATTGACGACGACAAGCACCCCGACGGCAAGCGCGGCGGCTCCCACAATTCCGGCAGTGTCTACGACCTCATTGACTCCGCCAAGGACAAGGTCCTCAAGCCCGTTGGCGAATGGAACCACAGCCGTGTCGTCGTGAAGAACGGCAAGATTGAACACTTCCTTAACGGTAAGCTCAGCGCCTCGGTCGATACGAAGTCTGACGAATGGAAGACCGCCCTCGCCAAGAGCAAGTTCGCCAAGAAGACCGGTTTCGCACCGGGTAAGGGTAAGCTCATGCTCACCGAGCACGGCGACCCCTGCTGGTTCAAGAACCTGACCATCAAGGAACTGGAATAATCTGTCCGGGAAGGACGGATATTTTAGGGGATAAGGGGCTGGATGCGGCTACGGGCTAAGTCCTTAGCATTCTACCCCTATACCCTTTCGCCCAGCCAACCAAGGCCCCACAGGCCTTTGCTCCCTCTTGCTTTTCGAGCCTGATTCCCTTCTCCTCCCCTTCCCGTGTTCGCCAACCTTACCGAGAAACTTACCAAGGCCCTCCGTGACCTCCGGGGGCTATCCAAGCTCACCGAGGAGAACATCGCGCCGGCCCTGAGCGAAGTCCGCTCGGCGTTGATGACCGCCGACGTCAACTTCAAGGTCGCCAAGGATTTTACCGAGCGCGTCAAGGTCGCCTGCCTCGGGACTGCGGTCGTCGAATCCGTTAACCCGGGTCAGATGGCTGTCAAAGTCGTCTCGGACGAGCTCACCAAGCTCCTGGGCGAAGGCGCCCGCCCCCTCGCCCCCGCCCGCCCTCTCCGCGTACTGCTCGTCGGCCTGCAAGGCTCCGGCAAGACCACCAGCGCGGCCAAGCTCGCCAAGCACCTCGTAAAGAAGGAAGGCGTCCGTAAGCCTTCGCTCGTCGCCGCTGACTTACGTCGCCCTGCCGCCATCGATCAGCTCGAGACCCTCGCGAAACAAGAAGGCTTTGATTTCCGTGCCGACCGCGACGCCACCGACGTCGCCGCTATGGTGGGTCGATTAGTCAAGGACGCCGAGTCTGCGGGCTCCGACGTTATCATCGTCGATACCGCTGGCCGCCTGCAGATCGACGGCGAGCTGATGGATGAAGTGCGCCGCGTGCGCGAGGCTTTCCAACCGCACGAGGTCTTCCTCGTCGCTGACGCCGCCCTCGGCCAGCAAGCCGTCGATGTGGCCGCCAAGTTCCACGAATCCACGCCCCTCACCGGCATCATTCTGACCAAGCTCGACGGCGATGCCCGCGGTGGTGCGGCCTTGTCGATGAAGACCGTCACTGGCGTGCCCATCCGCTACATGGGCACGGGTGAGAAGTCCGGTGACTTCGATACCTTCCACCCCGAACGCATGGCCCAGCGTATTCTGGGCATGGGTGACGTCGTCTCCCTCGTCGAAAAGGCGCAGGAAGTCGTCGACCACAAGGAAGCCGAACGCCTGGCCGAGAAGATGAAGAAGGCCGACTTCGACCTCGAAGACTTCCTCGCGCAGATGGCGCAGATGAAGAAGATGGGGCCGCTCGGAGACATCATGAAGATGATGCCGGGCATGGGCAATGTGCAGGTCGGCGCCCGTGAAGAAAAGATGCTCGGCAAGACCGAAGCCATCATCCTTTCGATGACGCTCAAGGAGCGCCGCAAGCCCGATATCCTCAACGCCTCGCGCCGCGCACGTATCGCCAAAGGTTCCGGCACGCAGGTCAGCGACATCAACGCGCTCATCAAACAGTTCACGCAGATGCGCGAGATGATGCGCATGATGAAGGGCGGCAAGGGCAAGGAACTCATGCGTCGCATGGGCCAGATGGGCGGCGGCCGGGGAGGCTTCCCCGGTGGCGGTTTCCCGGGCGGAGGTTTCCGCTAAGCCCATGTCCCGGATGCACCCGTTTGACCCTGCCCTGCTTTCCCGCCGGGGCTGGATTTTTGACTGCGACGGCACGCTCGCGGCATCGATGTGGATTCACCATCGCAGCTGGACGCATATCATCAGCAAGCAGCTGGGGCGTCCGTTCGACTTCCCGTGGCCTCTCTTCTGCTCGATGGGCGGGATGTCGGCGGTCGATACCTGTAAGCGCCTAAAAACCGATTACGGCTTCGACCTGGACGTGGAATTACTCCTCGCCGACGGGCATGCCTTCCTCGAGGAACACCTCGAGAAAGACGTCACCGCCCGCCCCGAGGTCGTCAGCATCGTACACCACGTTCGTGGGCTCGGCCACAAGACCGCCGTCGCTTCGGCAGGCCGCAAGGCCCACGTGTACACCACCCTCAACCGGATCAACATCACGCACCTCTTCGATGCCATCATCACAGCCGAGGATGCCGCGCGCTCTAAGCCGCACCCCGACCTCTTCCTCGCCGCCGCCGCGCGCATTGGGATAGACCCAAGC
The DNA here is from genome assembly GCA_903924185.1 of uncultured Opitutia bacterium. GTDB lineage: Bacteria > Verrucomicrobiota > Verrucomicrobiia > Opitutales > UBA953 > UBA953. The sequence continues at coordinate 5,617 of CAIYAN010000326.1, forward strand.
GACTGCGTCGTCCTCGAAGACAGCCCGCGCGGCAAGGAAGCCGCCGACGCCGCGGGCATGGAATGTATTCTGGTCGAGCCGGCGTAAACGCACACCCTCCTAAACGCTGCTGAAGATTACACTTCAGCAACTCCCACTCATGTCCGAGCGCTTGAGCGAAGGGTAATCTTATCGTCAAACTACAGGAGTCATGCCCGCCAACCTGCGCCACTGTTCACACTATGCACGACTATCGTGCATATCACTCTTGACACCCTGCATTCTATGCGTGCATAGTGCTTTCCTCTCGTGATTGCCACGTTCGCCTGCCGAGCCACGCATTTGCTCTGGCTCGGGAAAAGACCACCCGAACTGCCTACAACAATCCAGCAGACTGCCCTCCGCAAACTCACTCAAATTCAAGCCGCCACCACGCTAAACGATCTACGCATCCCTCCGGGCAACCGGCTCCAGCCGCTCCGCGGCGATCGCCAAGGGCAGCACAGCATCCGCATTAACGACCAATATCGACTTTGTTTCCGCTGGGTAGGCCGCGAGGCCTTCGACATCGAAATCACCGACTATCACTAATCCTCATGAAAAAGAAGCTCCTCAACGTCCACCCGGGCGAATTACTCCGCGAGGAGTTCCTAAACCCGCTCGGCATCACCGCCTATCGCCTGGCCAAAGGCGCCCGACTGCCCCACCAGCGCGTGAACGAGATCCTCAAGGAGCGTCGCGGCATCACCGCCGAGACCGACCTGCATCTCTGCGCCTACCTCGGCCTCGAGCCCGGCTACTGGCTGCGCGTCCAGCTGGCCTATGACCTAAGGGAGGCCGTGAATACCATCGGCGCGAAGGTCAAGGCGACCATTAAGCCGCTGCAGGCGGCCTGAGAAACCTAACTAGGGCAAGACGCGGTCGTGCCCCTACCTGTGAAACAAAAAGGACGTCACCCAGTGACGTCCTTTCGTTCAAGGGCCGACGTGCCCCTTAATTCAAGTTACTTCTTCAACTTCGCGCAGAAGCGGGCGAGGCGCTCGAGCCCCTGGGCGATGACCTGGTCGGAGGTCGCGTAGCTAAGGCGAATGTAGCCTTCGGAGCCGAATGCGGAACCGGGGACGACGGCCATGAGCTCTTCTTCGAGCAGGCGGTCGGCGAACTGCGTGGAGGTCAGGCCGAACGACTTGATGTTCGGGAAGAGGTAGAAGGCGCCCTGCGAGCGGTAGCAGGTGAGGCCGGGGATAGCGTTGAGGCCGGCGAGGAGGTTAAGGCGGCGCTTGTCGAACACGGCACCCATATCAGCGAGGGAAGCCTTAGCCTTGTCGGGGTGCTGGTGCACCGCGAGGGCACCGAACTGAGCGAAGGTGGTGGCGTTGGACGAGATCTGGCTCTGCAGGTCGGCCACGGCGGCGGCGAGGGGCTTGTCGGAGGCCACGAGCGTGCCGAGGCGCCAGCCGGTCATGGAGTAGCTCTTGGCATAACCAGAAACGGTGATGGTCAGGCGGGCGGCCTCGGGCGAGAAGGTCGCCGGACTGCAGGTGGTCTGGCCGTCGTAGACGAGGTTCTCGTAGATTTCGTCGGACATGATCCACACGTTAGCCTTGACGCAGATGGCCACGAGGGCTTCGAGCTCGGCGCGGGTATAGACAGCCCCAGTCGGGTTGGACGGGCTGTTGATAATGACCATGCGTGTCTTCGGCGTAAGCGCTGCGGTCAGCTGGGCGGGGGTGATCTTGAAACCCGTGACGTCTTCGGCGTTGACGACGACGGGTGTGCCGCCGGCGAGCTTCACCATCTCTGGGTAGCTCACCCAATACGGGGCGGGAATGATGACTTCATCGCCGGCGCTGATGGTGGCGAGGATGGCGAGGTAGCAGGACATCTTGCCACCCGGGGAAACGACCACGTTGGCATCGGCGATGCCCGTGAAGCCGCGACGGGTGTAGTCTTCGGCAATCGCCTTACGGAGGGCGGGAATGCCCGGCGTAGGGGCATACTTCGTCTGGCCCTCGGCCAAGGCCTTAGCGCAGGCATCCTTGATGAATTGCGGGGTATCAAAGTCAGGCTCACCCACACCGAAGCCGACGACATCCTTACCAGCAGCCTTGAGGGCCTTTGCCTTGGCATCGACGGCGAGGGTCGGAGAAGGGGCTACATTGCGGGCCCAAGAGGAGAGAGCAGGATTCGACATGATTGGAACCCTGCAAAACGAAAGACCTCCGCCCCGCTTGGCAAGTCATTAGGCAACCCCACCCCCACCCTGTCTGGCCACCGTTAGGCCTAGATATCGATAGCGTCTTCCTGCTTGGGCTTCGACTGGCCATCCGCACCCGAACCCTGCTGGGCCGCTGGAGCAGTCGAATAGCTAATGAACCAAGAACCCACCGAAATCGCCAATGAGGCCAGCCACGGGGAGCCGAGCGGCAAACCGAGCAAATTACAGACCAACTTCAGCATTAGCACATTCGTCAGGTACAGGAGGCCGAAGGTGATGAGGCCAGTCATCAAGACCTTAGGTAGCCGCAGGACGATGAAGAGGGGCAAGGAGAGCAGCAGGAGCAGGACCAGGACGAAAGGACGGACCAGTAGATTCACCACCCCAAGGAGTAATGCGATCCAGAGGATGTTCGTGTAGGCATCTTTGATATCAAGGAAGCCCAAACGCACCGCGATGAGGATGCTGATCGGCAGGGCAAAAAGACGGGCGAGAGCTAAGATGAAACGGAGTCCAGCGGACATGACTCCACATCATACCAAAAGAAACCTTCCCGTCCAGCGTCAAGCGGACGGCCCTCCCCTACCCTACGTTTAGCGAGCGTGGCGGATATCTTCGCCCGAGAGGATGAAGATGACCTGTTCGGCGATATTCTTCGAGTGGTCGCCGATACGCTCCAAGGCCTTGGAGATGAAGATCAGCTCAACGTGGGAAGCCGAAACCTTGGCGGAGTCGCCCGAGCGACCGAACAAGGCCTCGTAGTTCTTACGATTGAGCGTGTCGATTTCGGCATCGCGCTCGAGGACGAGGCGGGCCTTGGCGATGTCGCCTTCAATGAAACTATCCAAGGCTAAGCGCAGTACCTCGCAGGCGATGATGCCTTCGGCGGGAACGTGCAAAAGGTCCTTAAGCGGGCCGCGCTCAGAAATGACCATGGCACGCTTGGCGATGACGGAGGCCTCATCGGCGATGCGCTCGAGGTCATGACCGATATCGCGGGCCGCTAACAAGAGGCGGACGTCACTTCCCATTGGGCCGAAGAGCGTCAGGTAGCGCATGATTTCACGGTCAACGCGCTTTTCGAGGTCATCGACGCGGTCGTCCATCCCGCGGACCTGGAGAGCGAGGGAATCGTCTCCCTGTTCGACCGCCCGAAGGACCATCCGGGTCATATCGAGGGCGCGCTCACCCATGAGGATGAGGTCGTCGCGGAGCTGACGGAGTTCGTCGTGGAAGTGGCGTTGCATGAGCGTGTTTTTTTAGAAGTGGGTGAACGGCTCAGCCGAAACGGCCCGAAATATAGGCCTCGGTCTGTGCTTGGGACGGGTTCATGAAGATCTTCTCTGTCGTATCGTACTCGATCTGCTTACCGAGGTAAAAGAAAGCCGTGCGGTCGGAAACGCGGGCGGCCTGTTGCATCGAGTGCGTCACAATGACAATCGTGAACTGCTCCTTGAGCTCGTGAATGAGCTCCTCGATTTTGCCGGTGGCAATCGGGTCGAGCGCCGAGCAAGGCTCGTCCATCAAGAGAATCTCGGGCCGGTTGGCGATGGCGCGGGCAATACACAGACGCTGCATCTGACCACCTGATAGGCCAAGGGCGCTGTCTTGCAGGCGGTCCTTCACTTCGTCCCAGAGGGCTGACTTACGGAGAGACGTTTCGCAGGCCTCGTCGAGGATCGCGCGGTCGCGCACGCCCATCACGCGGAGGGCGTAAACGACATTCTCATAGATAGACTTCGGAAAAGGGTTGGACTTCTGGAACACCATACCCACGCGACGGCGGAGGGAGATAACCTCCAAACCTGGATCGTAAATCGAGCGTCCGTTGATGGTGATATCCCCTTCATGACTGATCCCATCGACGAGGTCATTCATGCGATTCAGATTGCGCAGGAGAGTCGACTTACCGCAACCCGACGGGCCGATGAAAGCGACGACCTGACGCTCAGGGATGTCGAGGGAGATGGCGTCGAGCGCCTTCTTCTGTCCATACCAGAAGCCATAGTCACGGATGCTGATATAGTCCTTACGGCCGTCGCGCTCGGTAGCGGGGCGAACTTTAATGCGAGAAGGCGTCGTTGGGTTCATGGTGGCGGGCATGCTGGGCGTTTGATGATTTTAGAAGGCAGCACCCTTGAAGCGGGCGCGGAGGCGGTTACGGATCCAAATCGCCCCGATATTCAAGGCGACGACTAAGACGATAAGCAACAACGTGGTGGCGAAGACCATGGGGCGGGCGGCGTCGGAATCGGGGGACTGGAAACCGAGGTCATACACGTGAAAACCCAAGTGCATAAATTTACGATCCATATGCAGGAACGGAGCCACGGCGTCGAAGGGCAAGGTCGGGGCGAGCTTCACGACGCCGACCAGCATCAGCGGGGCGACTTCGCCCGCGCCGCGGGCCATGGCGAGGATGACGCCGGTCAAGATACCTGGAGCCGACGCTGGCAGTAAGATATCGCGAATCGTCTGCCACTTGGAAGCGCCCGCGGCGAGCGAGGCTTCGCGCATCCCGCGGGGGACGGCCGCCAAGGCCTCCTCCGTCGCGACAATCACCACTGGCAAGGTCATCAAAGCCAAGGTTAAGGAACACCATAACAAGCCACCCGTGCCGAAGACCGGAGTATTATTATTATACTTAAGTTGGTCGGCAAAGAAGAGCTGGTCGATCGAGCCGCCTAAAACGTAGACAAAGAAACCCAGCCCAAAGACCCCGAAAACGATTGAAGGCACCCCTGCGAGGTTATTGACGCTGATGCGGACGATGCGGAGTACGGCCCCCTGCTGAGCGTATTCACGGAGGTAGATCGCCGTAATCACGCCGAAGGGAGTGACCATCAAACTCATGAAGACCGTCATGACTAGCGTGCCGAAGATGGCCGGCATCAAGCCGCCCTCGGTATTCGCTTCGCGCGGCTCGTCGAAGATGAATTCACCCAGGCGGGAGGAAAAGAGTTGGATACGACCCCAAGTATCTAGCCGGTTAGGGAACCAACCACGGATGACCTGCGTGAGGGGGACGAGCACTTCCCGTCCGCTGGCCTCACGGGACACGAGCGAGGCAACCGCGCCGCCGGCGACGACCTTAGCGGCCTCTGCCTGCAAGGCTGCGAAGCGTTGCTCGAGCGAGGTAATTTGTCCCCGACGGGCGGCCACCTCGGCGGCCAGCTTCAAATCTTCGGCGCGCCGCAGGGCCACCCGAGCGGCATCCATCTCCGCATTGACGTCGCCGATACGATGCCGGGTGATTTCAACCAGTTTCTCGCGGACCGCCGACGCGGAGGCCACCTCAGCCTGGAAAGCGACTTCGAAGCTAGGGTCGGTGACAAGCACCGTTTGGCCATCAGACTTGCGGAGCGAGACGGGGCGAACAAAAGCAGGGCCGTTTTCAACCCGCTCCAAGCCCAGGACATCAGCGGGGAACGTCTCGGCCTTCACCTTGGCTTCATCGACCCACAGGTAGGAATTACCGTTTAGCTCGCGCAAACCGACCTGATATTGAAGTTCATAGCGCGGGGCGTTCGCAGGCGAACCTGCACGGATGCGTCGTTGCGCCAACTGGCCGATGATGGTGCGACCATCATCAATTTGGGCGACTGGGACGGGCGGTGCCCAGAACACCGTGACCCCATTGAGGATGACCAGCGACAAGAGGCCGACGACCATCCCGAGGCCGACGATTAAGCCAAGACCTGTAAACCAAACCCAGGCTTCACCCCGGGGGGTACTGCTATCAGAAGGATTGGAAGACATGGCTTAGACGACTTTGTAGCGCTCGCGCAGGCGCTGGCGGAGCACTTCCGCGAGGGTGTTAATGACGAAAGTAAGCAAGAAAAGGCAGCACGCCCCCAGGAAGAGCGCACGGTAATGCGTATGGCCAGCAGCCGCTTCGGGCAGTTCGACGGCAATGTTGGCGGATAAAGTCCGCATGCCGCTGAAAGGATTAGCTTCCATGACTGCCGTATTACCGGTCGCCATGACGACGATCATGGTCTCGCCGATGGCGCGACCAAAACCGATCATGACGCCAGAGACGATACCCGAGATGGCGGTCGGGACGACAACGCTCCACACGGTCTGCCAGCGACTAGCCCCCAGAGCCAAGGAGCCGGAGATTAGCGAGTTCGGGACATTGGAAAGCGCATCTTCGGCAATCGTAAAGACGATTGGGATGACGGCGAAGCCCATCACGAAGCCCACAACCAGCGAGTTACGCGAGTCGTAGGTCTCTCCGGTCGTCTGTCGCCACCACTCCCGGAAGTCAGCGATGGGGAGGCCCGACGCCGAATCCTTCACAGTGAACAATAGGGACTCTACCAACGGACCCGCTTGCCAAGCGCCCCAAGCGCATAAAGCAAGGAAAGGCAGAAGCCAGACGAACTCCATCCCAGGCTTGACCTGACGACGCAGAAACTGCGGAAGGGCTGACCACAAGAACCCAGCGAACAAGGCAGCGGGCGCCAAAACGCCGATGGCACAGAAAAGCGAGACCAGACGGGGGTCAACCAACGGCGCCAGCCAGAGACCCGCGAGGAAGCCCAAGACAACCGAGGGCAAGGAAGCCATGATTTCCATCACGGGCTTGATTACCTGGCGATACTCCGGGCGAAGGAACTGTGAAACGTAGATGGCCGCTGTCAGGGCGATCGGCAAAGCGAAGAGCAGCGCGTAGATGGTACCTTTCACTGTGCCGTAGAAAAGCGGCACCAGCGAATACTTCGCTTCGAACTCATCGGAGCCCGCGCTCGACTGCCAAGTGTAAGCCGGTTCGGTTGCCCCTTCATACCAGATTTTACCGAAAAAGGCGCCCCAGGACGACTCGGGGTGGTGGTCAACAATCGTCCAGCGATGCAAGCGACCATCGACGGAAAGCGCTGTGCAGCGGTCGTAATTGCCAGCGAAGGCCACCTGAACAATCTTGGCCTGAGGAGCGGGACCTTCCCAGCGTAGAGAACCCGTCGTCATATTGCGAATCTGCACCTTGCCGCCGGCAACCGCCAGGTAACACTTATTCCCCTCAGCCGCATAGATACCTTCACCGGCTCCAGCCAACTTCTCACCCTCGTGAATCTTGCCCCAGCGGCGTAAGCTCTTCCCGTCGGGTTGTAACTGCGGATACATCGACCAGACTTGTTCTTCGCCGGTACGGCTCACAAAGACGACCGAAACATTACCGAAAATCAGCCCCGCAGCGGAAACCGCCGAATCGGCCGAGTCCTTGAACGGCTTAAAAGCCTGCAGGAATGCAAAAGTCGTCCCATCGTCCGTGTACGTCCGCACTTCCCCGGTTTTATCAACCACCAAGAGGGCTTCCGCCGTGGAAGGGAGGAGGACCTTATCGACCGAGGGAGCATCGGCTGCGACCACGAACGGGGCGCTAGCCGTGATCTTGGCCTTGCCACCGAGGCCCTTACGCTCGGTCAAGCGCACCGCCGTTAGCAAAGGCTTACCAGCCAGTTCCTGACGGACCAGCACCAACCGAGCCTGCAGACTCTTCGCGTTCCAAACCTCGAGACAGGGCAAACCCGCTTGCCCCACCTGCAAGGACTCAAGGGCCGTAACGAGCGGCTCGACGGTGCGCTTGCCTGCCGCATCGAAAGTGGAACGGTAGGTAACCTTTAGTTCTTGGACGGCCCCATCGGAAAGGCCGAGAAATACCTGTCCAAGGCGCGGGTAGCTCCGGACCGCGGTCACTTGACGCCCACCGAGCGAGGGAGCCCATTCCAGAACCTTGGAACCGTCCTTAGCACGCTGGAACTGGACCGTGCCGTCTGCGAGGACCACATACGGCAACTCACCGTATTCATCTTCCCCAAAGGCCGCAGCGGTGGTTGGCACAACGAGTGCACCGACCGGGGTGACATTAGCTCCCGTAAAAAGTGGAAAGACCTGGAAGATTAAGAAGGCCAACATACCGAAGACCGCTAACACGACACCAACCCCACCGACCCGAATGACGCGGCCCATCCATCGATCAGTAGCCAAGGTCCAAGGGCTAACCGTGAA
>CAIYAN010000327.1 GCA_903924185.1 uncultured Opitutia bacterium
CTACCTCACGCCGTACGAGTTCACGGGGCGGGAACCGGGCCTGCGGCCCGGGTGCTTGACACAAGAACCCTCCAAAACTACCTTAACCGAAGCGACCCAACTGTAACATTACGGTTGGCCCCACAAACCGTCCCCGATCACCAGGGGCGTGCGATTCTTTCCTGACCTCTATCCAAGAGATAACCTTACGGGCTGGCTGGCATGTCTTCACTTACGCGATCATGCCTAATCATTTCCACCTTATGCTTCGGACCCCGCGTGCGAATATCGCACGCGGCATGCATCTCTTGTTGTCCGGGTTCGCCGTGAGGTTCAACGGTATCCGCGATGAACATGGGCATGTGTTTCAGGGCCGGTATAATGCGAAGTGCATGCCAGTAGGCATGGCTGCTGGGCGCTTATTCGACTACATCAACTTAAACCGCGTCCGCAAAGGCTTACTGACGGTCGACCAGTTGGCCTATTGCCAACTCAGTGGAGTATGGGGGCTCTGCCACCCCCACGCTCGGGGCGAGCTCCGCCAAGGCGAGGGCTTAGTGTGTTTCATCGGGTACCCAGATAACTCGCAGGGCTGGGAAAACTATAAAATTCACCTGAAGAAGGTAAGCGGGGAAGACCCCGATGCGGACATATTTGATTCAGACTGGGAACATGAGAGAATTCTGGAGGCACGTGAGTTGAAAACGAATCCCAAGGGCAGGGCGGTGGCATCTGGCCTGACCGAGGAGGAGGTTACTCAACTTGAACAACAACACTCCGAGGAGACCTTTGAGCGGCTCCTCCTAGCGGCCGGCCGCACACCTCAGATGGTGGAGAAGGAGCACGGCCTAGTGCCTTGGAAGTTGGAGCTCGCTGCCCAGATGTTCCGGACCACTACCGTTACCGAGGCCTGGGTTGTTAGGCGACTAAACGCCGGCAGCGTCGGCCACTTCACTAAAGTTCTTCGCAACGGGGTCAGACCCCAATAATGGGGTCAGGCTACAACATTGGGGTCTGACCCCATTATTGGTGCCTGACCCCATCGAGTAGAGGGGGCACTGGTCAGAGTGTTTTGCGGATCTCGATGGCGGCGGCTTTGGCTTTGGATAGTTTGTCGGCGGGGAGTTTCTCGAGGATGTCTTTGATCGCGGTGCGCAGGCTTTCGTCGTCCCCAGGGTCACAGACAATCAGCCAGGCGGCGCCTTCGACCTCATTCTTTGGGACGCCCATACCGAGGAAGAGCATCATGCCGTATTTAAACATGCCCTTAGGGTGGCCTTGCATGGCGGAGAGTTTGAACCAGCGAACGGCTTCTTCTTTTTTAGCTGGGTCGTTCGACTGAAACAATTGGGAACCAAGGTTGGCTTGCGCAATAGGTTGTCCGAGCGTCGCTGCTTTTCTGAGCCATTTATCCGCCTCAGTTAGCTCAGGATCGGTGGCTCCGTTTTGACTTAGGTGGATACTGAGTTCGCACTGGGCGTCGGCGTCGTCAAGCACAGCGGCCTTGCGGAGCCAGCTGACCATCGCGCGTTCATCTTGTTCGACGCCATCACCGTCTCGGTATGAACCCGCTAAGCTCGTCATCGCTTGGAGGTGCCCTTGCTCCGCTGCCTTGCGGCACCACTTCGCTGCTTCGACAGGGTCCGCTAAAGTGCCTTTCCCGGCGTGGTAAAGGCAGGCGAGTTGATACTGGTCTTCCGCTTTGCCGCCTTGGGCTAGTTCAAACTGCGCCCTGAAGGCGCGGTTGTCGGCTAGCTGCTGTGCGCCCAGCGCGTAGATGGGGTGGAATTCCATTTTGCTGAGGATGTCGCGGGCTAAGGGGGTCGCCTGGGCCACTAACTCCTTGCTGGCACCGCGCTTGTAGTTGCGCGCAACTGCGCGGGTTTCTTCATCGCCACCCATCTCACCGAGCAGAATCAACGCATAGCCCAGCACGACATTCTTCGCTGTCCCCTTCGCTAAGATTTGGTTCACCCCGAGGAGGATGCTCGCACTGGGGTTGCCTTGCATGGTTGCCTTACGCAGCCACTCGTTGCCTTGCCGAACCTCCGCGGTATTTTCGCTTTCGCAGAGCTGCGACCCAAGTGATTCTTGTGCGACGGGGTGTCCATGGGTCGCCGATAGTTCTAGCCAGCGGCGGGACTCTTTGGCGTCTTTCTCGACGCCCGCGCCCTCTTCATAGGCCTGGGCGAGGCTGAGCTCAGCGTCAGCATTTTGCTTCGCCGCAGCTAAGCGAAACCATCGCAGGGCCTCTTTGAGGTCCTTGGGCCGCAACTCGCCGCGCTGACAAATCTGCCCGTACGGGAAGTAGGCGGCTTCGTTGCCTTTTTCCGCAGAGCGTCGAATCCATTCGGAGGCGGTGGGCAAATCGATGGGCGTGCCGAGGCCGAGCATATGATTTAAGCCGTGTTCGAACATCGCCTTCGCGTCCCCGGCCTCGGCCCGTTTCTTGGCGTCCGCGAAAAGCGCCGTCTGCTCGACCGACTGAGCGTCCTTCGGAGCGGGGGCCAGGGCAGGGGACTTGGGGTCAGCCCAGAGAACGCCGGCATTAAGCATGAGGAGGATCCAGAAACGGGCAGACATATTATTATATAGACCTTTAATCTTATCACTGGGTCGAACTGGAGCAAGGGGAGCCTACGCCCCGTCACAGCCATTAGAAACCCCTTACGGTCTCCGCCGCAGGATTAGACCCGCTATTGCGACCGCCCGAAACGGTGTCAGACCCCATCACGTTGGGACGCGGGCCAACTTTATAATCTTTTGCGGACGGCTGCTTCGGGCTTGGGCGGTAGGGCAGGGGAGGGGGCGGGGCGAGAAAAGTGCAAAAGTGCAAAGGTGCAAATCGCCCTACGGCCGGTGCAAAAGACTGGAAGGGTAGGGGCGTGGCTTCGCCGCGACCTCCTGTTACGGAGTGCAAGGCAGAGCCTTGCCCCTACCCGCGAGTGTTACTCGCGAGAGGCAACTAGGTTGGCACGAAGTGCCAACCCTACCTCAAGACAAGCGGACGCGACGCAGTGCCAACCCTACCCGAGGCAAAGCCATTCCCTGTCCGCCAACCGCCAACCCTACCTCAAGACAAGCGGATGCGACGCAGTCCCGACCCTACCAGTAGCAACGTCTCCGGAGCCAGTCGGCTTACTTCGTGATGAAGTCGCGGTCGGTGGCTTGGCACCAGAGGCGGTAGACGTTGAGGACGTTCTTGCGGATGCCGGCGACGGGTATCTTCAGGAAGCCGTTGCGCTTCGCGGCCTCGAAGAGAATCCGTTCCTTCTGGGTCAGCCGATGCCCGACCCCGCGATTGCCGATCTTCCCCCGGGTCGACTCCCCGCGACTGAGTCGCTCGATGTCATTCTTATCCGGCTTGGGCATACGGAGCAGGCTAAAGGGGAAGGAGAGAATCGCAAATGGGCGGGAGGGAATGGGGGCGGCCGGAATCCCGTCGAGGATTAATATCCAAAATCTTCCCCGTAGGGGAATGCGAGGAAGCGGAGCTGGTAGGGGCGGCGTTTTCGGAAAGGTGGGGTATACTGCTGGTCCTATGTCCCGCCATACCCTGCAAACCGCTGCCTTCCTCAAGAACGTCCGTCCCGTCATCTGGCTCGATGTGGAGAAGCGTACCGCCGATCCGGAGCCGGCGCTGACGTCGGTGCTGTGGGCGGATGGACTGAAGACCTATGCCCATGATCTGATTCTCACGGCGTCGGCTAAGGCTCGGGGCCTGGAGTTCTTGCCGTGGGCTGAGCTGGCCGTGGAGGTCGTCCGCGTCGCCCAAGCTACCGATAGCTTAATCGCTGGCTATAGCATCCCCGAGCGCGACCTCTTGATGAAGGCGTGTCCGGAGCAGGCTGAGTGGATCAAGTCAAACTACCTGAACGCCAACGCCGCCAGATGGTTCAAGAACCACCGCCCGAACCTTTACACCGAGGCGTGTCGAACCGCTGGAGAGCGCCGCAGTCCAGGACTCAAGGATTTCCTCATCCAGCCGGCGGTTGGCTACCCCTACAAAAAGTATCTCCTCGCCGTGCAGCCAGGCTCGATTTTAGGCCGCCTTCGCACGCTCCTCGCCAAGCGTGGTGGTATCCACCGCGAACTCACCAACGAAGCCCGCCGGGATTGGACCAACCTCATCGAGTACAACCGCCAAGACGTCTTGGGCATGAAGCACCTCGTGGAGTATGTCGTGGCGGCGGGGGTCGATAGGAGGGCAGGCTAGGTTGGCACGCAGTGCCAACCCTACCACGACGCAGTCGCGCCCCTACCACTGGCTATGTCACTCTATGACAAGCGGGTGGGTGGACGGATGGGATGAGCGGGGCATGCTATCGATACTATGAGTTCCTCCATTGGCCCTAATGGCTTCCACGACGGTGAAGCCCCTGAATACAACAGCTCTAACGATGACGACGGCGATGCGCTGAGCAAGCTGTGCGATAACCCGGCTTACTTAGTGGTCGGCTCGGATGACGACTTGATCGATAACCTGCCATCTTGGGTCGAGGATCTGCTCACGGAGCACGAGACGCTCGCCGCGCAGGCGGAGAAGATCGGCTTGGAGCCGTCCAGCTACGTGACGGTTCCAGATCGAGGCAGTAATTCCGAGCTGGGTGACTTCCTCGGGGAGCTGGGCTTCACGACCGATTCTAGCTACATCGAGCGTGGCCCTGGATCCTCTATCGATGGAGTGGTTTATGTGCGTAAGTCAAAGATTCCGGCGCTCGAGAGGCAGGCTGAGCGCAAGCTTCAGCGTGCGCGCAAGGCGATCGTCAAGGACGGTCGACGAACGCTCAAGCCGGGCCCGTTGAAGGCCGCTGACGTCCATGAGGAGTTGGAACGGTTGGTCAGCCAGGCCCAGCTCCAAGACCCGGAGTACCGCGCGAAGATTGATAAACTTGAGGACCTTGAACGCTCGAGCGATAACTTGCTCGAGGTCGTCCAGGATCGGGAGGCGGAGGTGGCCCGCTGGAAGGCGCAGGCCGAAGAAGCGACCGCTAACCTAGCCGGTGTTAATGGTCTCATCCTGCACTGGGTAGATCAAGGGCGGGTGCAGTCGGATCGCTACGCGGCGTGGACGTGGGCGGTCGAGGCCGAGTTCGGGATTCTGATTCGGGGGCCATTGCTCAAACTGGCCGATGGCCGCGCCTTCGCCGTCGAAAAGATTTTCCAGATCGGCCTGGCAAACGGAGCGCCGGCGGTGGTCGCTGCCATCGACGCGCGCGAGCCCGGCGTCCAGTGGCTGACCATCGACTCGCGCGTTCGGCGTGGTCTGTATAATGGGGGCCCTCTCATTTGGAGCGAAGCCGTGGAGTGGTCCAAACGCCGGCTAACCTGGAACCAGGTCTGGTGGGTAATCTTTGGCTTCCATTTGACTGGTGCGCAGGGCCACCTCTTCCGCCTTCAGCCGCGGGCGGCGCCGGCTACCGGCAACGAGGAAGGGCCGGTCTTGCCTAAGGGGTACCTTGGTTTGAGCCCTGAGCAGCAAACGCGATGGGACCAGCTCCTTAAGGAGCATTGGGGCGAAGGTATCTACATCCCGCCTCGGCCCACCAAGCGATAAGCCGAAGCTACTCGAAGCTTGTCCGGAAATAGAAAGACCCGCTCGTGCGTCTTTCGACGTAGAGGAGCGGGCCGTTATGCAATTGATGATCAACTTCAGACATTTTCCTGCAAGCCCAAAGCGGCTTGGTGATAGATGTTGTTTAGGCGACTGCATGCTGCGATACCCCGATCAGCATCTCGTTTACTGGTCGCTACAGTCAAACGATGCCATTTAGGAGTTCCACTCATGTGGAAGTGATATGCCTTACTCACTGCTCTTGACGGCTGCGTGGCTCTGGGCCTCGCTAGGGGGTATGAGTTCCTACCGCCACATCGTGATGTTCAAGTTTAAGGACGACGCTCCGGCCGCGAAGGTGCAGGGCATCGTCGATGCGTTCAAGGCACTGCCGGGTAAGCTGCCAGCGATCCAGGCTTTTGAATGCGGGACCAA
>CAIYAN010000328.1 GCA_903924185.1 uncultured Opitutia bacterium
AGGCCAGGTCGAGCAGCTCGCGGCCCAGAACAACCCCGAGGACCCGGCCGCCGGCAGCCGCCAGGTGCCGTTCTCCAAGACCCTGCTCATCGAGCGGGCGGACTTCATGGAGATCCCGGAGAAGAAGTATTTCCGCCTCACTCCAGGTCAGGAAGTCCGTCTCCGCTGGGGCTACTTCGTTACCTGCACTGGTTGCGTCAAGGACGCCGACGGCAAGGTCGTCGAGGTCCGTTGCACCTACGATCCCGCCACGCGTGGCGGCGACGCTCCGGACGGACGTAAGGTCAAGGGCACGATCCACTGGGTCTCGGAAGCGCAGGCCGGCGATGTCGAAGTCCGCCTGTATGACCGCCTCTTCGCGCATGAGGACATGAAGCACATCCCGGAAGGCTCCGATTGGCGCACCCTTTTGAATCCGGCTTCGCTCCAGGCCATCCGTGGCAAGGTCGAGCCCGCGCTCCTCGCGGTTGCGCCCGGCACCCGCGTGCAGTTCGAACGCATTGGTTACTTCTGCACTGACACCAAGGATTCCCAGTCCGGCCAGCCTGTCTTCAACCGCACCGTCACGCTCAAGGATTCCTGGGCGAAGGCGAAGGCGTAGTGAAGAGGGGATGGGGGATAGCGGATAGGGGATGGGCTAGAGGCAGTGCAAAGGTGCAAAGCTGGAAAGGTGCAACGTTAACAAGGGGACAGGTGGGCCTGAGTATGGTTGGCTAGGGGTTGTGTGGCGGCTTCGCCGCCAGCTATCTTTATGCTTTTGCATCTCAGGTAGGGACAGCACCACGTGCTGTCCTTCTTCTTTTGGTAGGGTTGGCACTGCGTGCCAACCTAGCTGCCTCCTGCATCGACCAACCGCCAGCCGCTAACCGCCACCACCTTCCTCAGGTAGGGGCGCGACTGCGTGCCCACTTTCCACTTTCCGCTTTCCTCTTTCGCTCCCTTTGCACGCCTCTGCCTCGAGGTAGGGTTGGCACTGCGTGCCAACCTAGCTGCATCGGGTAGGGGCACGGCTTCGCCTTGACCTCCTCCGCAGGAGGGCGCGGTAAACCACGCCCCTACCAAATGACGGAAGTAGCGGATAGGGTTTGGCGGATAGCGGTTAGCTTCCCTGCCTCCTTCCCAGTCCGTACTCCGTCCTCTGTACTCTGTAATCCACTCAGCTTGTCCCCTCGCGGCTCCGCCACACAACCCCTAGCCAACTATACTCCAGCCCACCAGTCCCCTTGCTTCTTCACCTGTGCATATTTGCACCTTTGCACGTTTGCACTGCATCTGGTCTGTACCTTGTCCCCTCGAAGGAAGAACGAGCGTCGCTCGTTTTTTCGACGCTTACTTCTTTTCTTCCGGGACTTCCGTCAATTCCTGCACGAGGCCTTGGGCGGTGAAGTAGGCGTTGCGCTGTGTGAAGCGGGCGACGAGTTGCTTGACTTCAACTTCGGTGGCGTCGTCCTTCGGCTTTTCGGCCTTGGCGGCGCGGAGGAAGACGGTGTCGCCGTTGCCGGTGCGGATGCCCGTGGTGATCTTGCCGACACCGGCGACTTCAAGGACTTGGCCGGTGCTTTCGTTGATGCCAGAGAGGTTCTCAGGCGTCGTCACGACGGTGAAGGGGGCGGGCGTCGAAGTCGTCAGGCCGAGGGCCTTAGCGCTTTCAGTGAACGACTTGCCGGCGGCGGCATCTTCTTGGAGCCGCTTGGTGATGCGGCTGAGTTCTTCGGCCTGGAGGCGGGCGCGTTCGTTGCTGCGCCAGTTGGAGAGCGCGAGGGCCTTAACTTCTTCAAAGGCCGGGAGGCGGGATTCGATGCGCTTGTTGAGGAGCACGAAGATGGCGGCGTCTTCAGCACGGAACATATCTGTGCGCCATTCCGTTTCGGTCAACTCGCCGGCGAGACGGAGGGCTTCCGCAGGAACCTTAGCATCGGTCGGCGGGTTGTTCACGTCGTAGGCGGCGAGGGTCGTGAGCTTAGCGCCTTTGGCCGTGAGCCAGGCGGCGAAGGCCTTGGAGTCGGCCTTGTGGGCTTCGGTCGGGAACTTGTCGCCGAGCTCTTCGCCGACCTTGCCAGCGAGGTTGCGGAGGGCGCGGTCGGCCCGGATGATTTTCTCAATATCCGCCCGGCGAGCGAGCGCCTGTTCCTTGATTTTGCCTGGCTCGAACTTGAACTTCTCGGCCACGTTGTAGCCCTCGAGGACAATCTCGTCGTCGGTGATGGTGGAAGTGTCTGGCTCGGTCTTGGTGAAGGACACCACGGTGACCTCGACCTTGGCGGGGAGGCGGTAGGCTTCCTTGTTCGCTTCGAAACCGGCCTTGGCCTTGGCTTCGTCATCCGTGACGGTAGCCTTGAAGTTAGCGTTGGAGAAGGTGGCGGCGTCGACGGTCCAGAGCGTCTTCTCGCGTTGGATGAGGCGCTTGATCTGGGCGGTGGTGGCGTGGCCGGGGCCGGAGAGCAGGGCGACGGACTTGTTTACGCGCCAGGAGTCCTGCAGGTAGCCTTCAAAGCGTGCGCGGGTCTCGACGTCGGAGGTGTTGAGGGCCTTGGTGGCGTAGTCGACGAACTTGTTGAGGTTATCGAGGTTCTCCTTGCCGTCGGCGCCCGCGGTCGCGAGGAGGGCGAGCTTACGCACTTCGCTATCGGACGGGTTAGGGATACGGAGGGAGTCGGCGAGGCTGAGCTCGGCGACATACTGGTAGAAGGAGCGGCCTTCGTTGCGCTGGCCGGTGAAACTCGCGAACGCGAGGGAGTCACGATAGCGTGTCTGGAGCCTTGCGTTATTGAGGTCATACCCGAGGTACATCCGGGTATTGGTGTCCGTTGCACCACGGCTGCCGTAGCCGTAGAAGACGAACGAGCCGACAATCACGACGAGCAGGAAGCTGAAGATCAGACGGTGGTGCTTGGAGGTGGCGTTTTGGAGCCAGGTAATCATCCCGCCACCTTGGTAAGCCCTTTGGCCGCTGTCAATCAGTCGAGGCAACCGCCCTTGCGCTTGCACAGGCCCAATTTCCGCCTAACCCTGCGGCGTGGCTAAGCCCATCCAGTGCATCGTCGCCGTCGCCCAAAACGGCGTAATCGGTCGGGAAGGGCGCCTGCCGTGGCATATCCCAGAGGACCTGGCGTGGTTTTTGGACCAAACCAAGGGCGGGACTATGATCGAGGGCCCGGCCTGCTATGCCGAACTCGGCAAAGCTTTGGAGGGGCGGGGGACGGTGGTCGTTTCCCGCGACCCAGCC
>CAIYAN010000329.1 GCA_903924185.1 uncultured Opitutia bacterium
ACGGGTGAATGTCCATTTTCGATGGCCCAAGCCTCGACATGCGCGGCCAGAAAAGCGCGGTCGATTTTAGCAATCGGGAGATACGGCGCGGAGCGACGCCAGCGGGTCACATAATCGCCTGGTACCTGAATCTGGTCCCAAGTCTGGACCGGGCAGCGACGTTCCAACCACCCGAACGAGCGTTCGGCCTTAAACCAAAGCCGCCGTAGAAACCATGCGGGGCCGAGATGCTGGAGGGCGGAGAGATACAAAAGAATCAGCGAATTTGGCCGCGCGTATCAATGAGCGCCTTGCCGGCGAACGAGGCTAAGGTCAGCGATCCGAAGGCCCGATGGTCAACCAGTAGAACAATCACGTTCGCGGCCGCCATGGCTTCCTCAAGGCTCACGAGCTTGGCCTTGCCCGCTAAGCTGGGTGGCAAGACGCGCACATGCGGCTCGACGGCTAGGACGGGGAGGCCGGCGGCGGCGAGCGCCGCGGTGATTTCGACCGCGGGAGATTCCCGCAAGTCATCGACGTTGGCCTTGAAGGCTAGCCCGAGGCAGGCCACGACCGGCTGCGCTTGCAGGGCGGCGGCGGCCCGGACTTGCGCGATGACGTGATGCGGCTTGTGGTCATTCACTTCACGGGCCGTGCGCATGAGGCGAGCCTCTGCAGGTGCGGCGGCGACGATAAACCAAGGATCCACAGCGATGCAGTGCCCACCGACGCCGGGGCCGGGCTGCAGAATCTTCACGCGGGGATGGCGATTCGCCAAGCGGATGAGTTCCCAGACATCGACCTTAAGGCGGTCACAAATTAACGAGAGCTCGTTAGCGAAGGCGATGTTCACGTCGCGGAAGGCGTTCTCGGTCAACTTCGCCAGCTCGGCCGTCCGCGCGTCGGTCAGGAAAATCTGGGCGGTGCAAAAGGTCTCGTACAAGGCCTTGGCGCGAACGGACGCGGCGGGCGTGAGGCCGCCCGCGATGCGGTCATTAGAAACCAACTCCTTCAGCATCTGACCAGGTAAGATTCGCTCGGGGCAATGCGCGTAGAGAATATCCGCTGGCAGCCCGAGACCGCGACTAGCTAACTCGGCTTCCAGCCAAGCTTTTACTTTTTCGGTCGTACCGACCGGAGAGGTGGATTCAAGGATAACCAGATTACCAGCGCGGACGTGCGGCGCCAGCGAGCGGGTAGCGGCCTCAACATAAGAGAGGTCGGGCAAACGACTCCCGTCCGGCTGAACGTCAAAAGGCGTAGGGACGGCGAGAATAAAGACCTCCGCTGGTGCAGGAGTGGCGGCAGCGCGCAAGTTCCCTGATTGCACGGCGGCGCGGACGAGTACGTCCAAGTCCGGCTCCTGGATGTGGATCTTTCCGCTATTGATGGTCTCGACCACCGCAGGGCTGACGTCGACGCCGAGGACGCTCTTACCCTTGGTCGCAAAGATGGAAGCCGTCGGTAAACCAATGTAACCGAGGCCGAGGACGCACAGGTCGTTCATGGAGAGGAAGAGATGGGCATGCTTTGCATACGAATAGACCAGCGGGATACCTCCAGCAACTCGTCGAGGGGAATGGGGGCGGCGGCGCCGGTGGCGGCGGCCCGGAGAAAAGCCTGCAGCGCCCAGCGGTGGCCTTTGTCGGGCGAAGACATCCAGAAGCCGCCGCGGTTAAACCCGGCGACGCCACGACCGCGGCACTTCGTCCAGTTATCGATTTCCACTTCCCAATCCGCGCCAGAAATCCGGAAGTGCTCCTTGGGCTGACTCGGCGAGAGGTCCGTGAGGTAATGAATTTGGCCCGTGGAGCCATCCGCAAACTCTAAGGTGAAGCGACCCGCATCTTGTCCGTCGGTGCCGCGATAGGTGGCGTGGACGGAAGCAATCGGAGCGCCCGCCCAGTAACGGAAGAGGTCCACAAAGTGGCAGGCTTCGCCGACAATCCGCCCACCACCGACCTGCGGATCTAAGAGCCAATGATCGCGGGCGAGGGTGCCGGCGTTGATAGTGGCTTCAAAATGCTTTGGGCCCGGGATTTGCCGGAGGCGTTGGGCAATGTGTTGGGCCAGCGGGGCGAAGCGACGGTTGAAGCCCACCATGAGGAGCTGTCCAGAGGCTGCCTGGGCGGCAGCGATTGCCGTTAACTCGACCTCGGAGAGTGCCAACGGCTTCTCGACCCAGACGGCCTTACCGGCCTGCAAGGCCGCGATGGCCTGGGCAGCATGCTGATGGTGTCGCGTCGACAGGAAGACCGAGCGGACGGCCGTATCGGCGAGGGCTGTCTGTAAATCCGTGGAGACCCGCCAGGCCTTGGCTTGGCGGGCGACAATCAAAGCGGAGGCTCCTCGGGCCGAAACCACATGGGCGACAACCGGGCACGGATTTTGGGCTAAGAGCGCCGGCACGAGCGTGCGGGCGGCAAAATTGCCCGCCCCGATGAGCGCCACTTGCTGAGTGGCAGGCGAGGGCACGGAGGGACGGAGGGTGACGTTTTGCGCTAAGAGGTCTGCGGCATCGCCATAGGTCAATAACAGACCCAAAGTCCCCTTGCGGTGCATCGTCCCGTAAGCG
>CAIYAN010000330.1 GCA_903924185.1 uncultured Opitutia bacterium
AGCATCGCCTGCGCGTTCTCCATGGCCTTTTCCTTGGTGGGTGAGAACTTCACGCCGCCTTTGAAGCCGTTGGTGAAAGTGCCCTTACCGCGGCCGCCCGCGTGGATCTGGGACTTCACCATGATACCGCCCGCGGTATTGAGCTGGGCGATGGCCGTATCGAACTCGGCGACGGACGACACCGCGACGCCCTTAGGCACCGCGACGCCGAACTTCTCGAAGAGTTGTTTGGCCTGGTATTCGTGAATATTCATTAAAGACAAAAATCAGTCGGGCACGTCTGGGCTTAGCCCTTGAGCTCAGTTTCCTTCTTCTTCAGGTGCGTCTCAATATCAGCGATCGCTTTGTCGGTGTTCGTCTGAATCTCCTTTTCGGAGCGCTTCAGTTCATCCTCCGTAACGAGTTTATCCTTGGAGCCTTTCTTGAGGACTTCGAGGACGTCGCGACGGGCATTGCGGACGCGGACCTTGCCTTCTTCTGCGAGCTGGGTCGCCTTCTTGGCGAGCTCGAGGCGGCGTTCACCCGAGAGGGTGGGGACAGGGCAACGGAGGAAGCTGCCTTGGGAGACGGGGTTGATGCCGATATTGGCGGCCAGGATGGCCTTACGGATGTCATCGATGGCGGCCTTGTCGAAGGGCTGAACCACGATGGACTGGGCGTCGGGGGTCGTGATCGCGGACATGTCCTTGAGGCGCTGAGTCATGCCGTAGGCCTCGATGTGCACTTGGATGTTCTCGACCATCATGGGCGATGCCTTGCCGGTGTGGAGGGTGCTGAATTCATGTTGGGTCCAATCGACTGCCTTTTTCATGTTAGTGGCGCCGTCGGTGATGATACGTTTGATGTCCATGGGGATGTTTTTAGTTGTGTGAAAGGTTAGCGTTAGGCGACCAGCGTGCCGATGGACTGGCCGAGCACGGCTTTACGGACGGCGCCCTTGTCGGCCATCGAGAAGACGATGATTGGGAGCTTGTTGGCTTCGCAGAGCGAGAAGGCTTCGGCATCCATCACGCCGAGGCGCTTGGTGAGGGCTTCAGCGTGCGAGACCTTCTTGTAGCGTTTGGCGTCTTTATGCTTCATCGGGTCCTTGTCGTAGACGCCGTCGACCTTGGTGGCTTTGAGGATGGCGTCGGCACCGATTTCGTTCGCTCGGAGGGCAGCCGCGTAGTCGGTGGTACAGTACGGGTTGCCCGTGCCCGCGACGAAGATGACAATGCGACCGCGCGAGAGGTGGCGGGTGGCGCGACGTTGAATGAAAGGCTCGGCGATGCGGTCCATCGGGATGGCGGTCATGACGCGTACTTCGAGGCCGGCCTTCTCGAGGCGGTCCATGAGGGCGAGGCCGTTGATGACCGTGGAGAGCATGCCCATATTGTCGCCCGTCGTGCGGTCAGTGCCATTGGCGCGGGCCCCGGCGAGGCCGCGGAAGATATTGCCGCCACCGACGACGACGGCGACCTGCACGCCGAGGGAGCGAATGGACTTTAGCTCGACGGCCAAGCGGTCGAGGACGTCACTGTCGATGGATTGACCGGTCTCGTCGTTTCGGAGGGCCTCACCGCTGATCTTTAGGACGATCCGGCGATACTTCGGCTTTATGGAGGAAGTAGTAGGCATACAGGGGAGATGAACGAGGACCCTGCTTCCGTCAACCTCGCCTTGTCTCGCTTGACTCCCGTTGGAGAAAATGACTTAACTCGCCCCCTGCAGTCCGATGGTGTAATGGTAGCACAGGAGTTTTTGGTACTCCTTGTCTAGGTTCGAATCCTAGTCGGACTAGCAATTTTTACCGTCCTTCTTTGGGAGGAAGCGGCGTGCCTAGGAAACGACGAACCCCGGGGTTGCCGGGGTTCGGTGCGCGGGCTGGCGGGCGGCTTAGGCGCGACCGAGGTATTCTTTATTCTCGGTGCTGACCTTGATCTTCTCGCCCTGCTTGATGAAGAGCGGGACGTTGACCTGGAGGCCGTTTTCGCAGGTGACCGTCTTCTGGACGTTACCGGCGGTGTCGCCCTTGACGGCGGGTGGGGCTTCGAGGACTTCGACGATGACGGAGGGGGGGAGGTCGACGGTGATGGGCTTATCTTCAACGAAGAGGACCATGTAGGTGGTGCCGGAAACCAGGAACTCCTTGGAATCCGCGAGGGAAGCGGCCGAGATGTAGAATTCCTCGTTGGTGTTAGTGTCGACGAAGACGTAACTACCGTCGGCTTCATAGGACATCTCGAGGGACTTGATGGAGTTATCGAAGACGTCGAAGCTGACGCCGATACCGCAACGGACCGGAATCTTGGCGCCGGTCTTGATCGAGCGGAGTTCCATCTGGACGTAGGACGCGTTGTTCGGGGGGGTGCGAACGAGGCATTCGAGAACGATACAGAGCTCACCGTTGTAGCTCATGATGTTCTTCTTCTTGATGCGATTGACGGGAAGGGAAGCCATGGGAGTAAAGGCGAAGACAAGCCGTCCCGCTCGCCACGGTCAAGCCGGACTTGCCCGCGGGAGGGTCGGAAGGGCTGAAATAAGGGATTATTCGCCTCGGCCAACCTTTTCGGTCACGGCCGGGGTGCCGTCGGGGCGGCGGTAGTTCACCTTGAGGGCGTCGAGGCGCTTGAGGTGAGCATCCAGCCGGGGTTGGAATTCGGCCCAAGAGCGGTCCTTGTTCTCTGACCAAGCCACTTCGGCCAAGGCACAGGCCCGGGGGAAGGTCATGTATTCCTGCTTGGCCGGGTTATAAATATACTCCCCCCAGAGCTGGGCCTGGCAGCCAAGGACCAGTTTGCGCTGGGCTTCGGTGAACTTCGGCGGAATCGGTTCGAAGCTGTAGACTTTCTCAACGGACAGGTTGCCGCCGATGTTATCAAAGGCAGGGTTTTCAGGGTGCTTGCCTTGACCGTAGTCGAAGTAGGTGTGGGAGGTCGGCGCCATCACGATGTTATTGCCGTGGTCCGCGGCCAGCTGCGCCCACTTCCAGTCGCGCCATACCATCATTGTCGCAGTCTTGGAGAGGCCGCCTTCTTGGATTTCATCCCAACCGATGAGTCGCTTGCCGCGCTTGGTGAGGAGCTTCTCGACGCGGGACACAAAGTAGGACTGGAGCTCATGCGCATCCTTGAGCTTTTCCTTGGCCATGACTTCCTTGGCGAAGGGCGACTTATTCCACTGGTCCTTCGGCGATTCGTCACCGCCGATATGAAAGAACGCGTTCGGGAAGATCGGGCAGAGTTCTGCGAAGACGTCATCGATAAAGGCGAAGGTTTCTTCCTTCGGGGCGAAGGTGTAGTACTTCACACCCCAGCTGCTCGCCACCTTCGGGCTGTAGCCCGGGATGTCGGTGTTGCCGAGGTTGGGATAGGCGGCAATCGCCGCGGCGGCGTGGCCCGGCATCTCAATTTCGGGGACGACGTTAATGTGCAGTTTAGTGGCGTAGGCTACGACTTCTTTGAGGTCTTCCTGCGTGTAGAAGCCCGCATAGGGCCTGCCGTCGGGCTTATTGCGATTGCCCATGGTGGGCGAGGCGTCGCGCTTGGAGCCGACTTCCGTGAGCTTGGGGTACTTCTTGATTTCGACGCGCCAGCCTTGGTCTTCGGTGAGGTGCCAATGCAGCGTGTTCAGCTTGTGCAGGGCCATGAGATCGAGCATGCGAAGAATCTGGGCCTTGCCCATGATGTGGCGGCCGTCGTCAATCATCAGCCCACGCCACGCGAAGCGCGGCTTATCCATCACATCGCCTGGCGGGACGTAGGTGCCGCCGTCGTTGCCAGTGTAGGCGAGCTGTTGCAGGGAAACGATACCGTAGAAAGCGCCGGCCTCGGTGCGGGCGTGGATGCGGACGGGCTGGCCGGGGTGGGCCTCGATGACGTAGCCTTCGTCGCCGACTTCAAAGCCGCGGACGGGCCCCGTGGCCTTGATGAGTTGGACCGTCGTCTTGCCGCCCGTACCAAGTTGGGCGCGGAGGCGCTCGGCCGTCGCGGCAAAGGCGGGGTCGGCTTCAACCTTAGCGCCGCGAATATTCGTCGCGGGGGCGTCCATAATCTGGGCCACCCGGACCGGCTTGGGTAAAATCGGGCCGGCGAGGCAAGCCGCCGTGAGGAGGAACGAAGCGAAGAAGGGGAGTCGCATGGGGATAGGTGTTTATCTCTCTGCGGCTAACCGTTGTCGAGCGACCTAATCGCCCAGTTTCACTCTATAGCCCAGAGGGCTTACTCCAACGTGAAGAGTGTCCCGCCGATGCTGTTGATGGTCAGGGTCGGGGTCGTGCCCGCCGCGGCCGCCTGAGCGTTGGCTGCGTCGGCGCCTTCAATGGTCGAGCCAGCGCTAGCCGCGACGGTGCGGGCCACCAAGAGATCACGGAAGGCACTATAGAAGCGCTGTAACTCGGCCTTAGATTTGACGGTCATCTCCACGGTCTTGGCGTGGGTGGTCGTTGGGTAGCTCTTTACCACCAGCCCGGAAGTGGTCGACTGGGTCAGGTTATTGACCTGTGTTTCGATCGCACCGAAGGGGCCTGGGACGGGGAGTTTACTGGCGGCTGCCGGGTCGAGGCCGCGGTTCTGGGAATTAGCCGTGCTAGCGCGATTGGCGCGGTCAGCGACATCGGCCGAGCCTGGGGGGCGGGCATAATAGAGGCGGAGCTGTTGGTTGGAGTTCTGCATGTCGACCACGACTTCACTCACAATGTAGGCACCAGTTGTGTATTCTTGGAACGAGACCGAGACGACGTGATCAGCGCGGCCGTAGAAGCTCATGTCCGTCCCTTTGACCTCGATGCCGAAGAAGCCTTGGTTAGGAAAGGCTTTCTTCCTCATGCTCATGGCATCGGCTGTCGGGGCGAGGCAGAGGGCGGCGACCAGGGTCAGGGCAGAGCAGGGGAGTCTCATGGCGTTCATTCTTTACCCCACCGAATGCGCTGGCAAGATTTCATCCAATGCTGAGCTGCCAAAACCTCACCGTCCAGGCGGGTACGGATGGACCCGTCATCCTCGACAGTGCCAATGCCCGGTTCCTGCCTCGTGGCCTGAACGCCGTTATCGGGCCTTCGGGCTGCGGCAAGACGACCTTAATGAAGGCTATCTTGGGCATCTTGCCTTCGACGGGTGAGGCCAGCCTCGCGGGCCAGCCGATCAGTTGTACTGAAGACTTAGTGGGTAAGGTCGGGTTCGCTCCACAGTTTACCGCTGCCCAAGCGCAGCTGACCGTCAAGGAGTCTCTCGACTACGCCTTGCGACTAGCCGTTCCATCTGCGGCCGAGCGTCACCGCCGGCTCGAGTCCGTGCTCGGGGTGACCGGCCTCTCGCCGCACCGCGATAAACGCGTCTCCTCATTGTCGGGTGGGCAGTTGCGCCGCTTGTCGCTCGGCATTGAGCTGACGCTGGATCCACCCTGCATGGTCTGCGATGAAGTGACGTCGGGGCTCGACCCGCAGTCGGAGGATCAGATTCTCGCACTCCTGCGCCAACTCGTCGTCTCGGGCGGGAAGAGCTTCGTTTGCATCATCCATAATCTCGGAAAACTTAATCAGTTCGATTGGGTCACGGTCGTCTACCAAGGCGACGTGGTCTTCCAAGGCTCGCCGGATACGTTGCTGAGCTACTTCGGCATTCCGGATGGCCTGCGGCTGTATGAGGTGCTGAATGCCCAAGATTTAGCCAGGTGGCGGGACCGCTGGGCGATTCATCAGGCCGAGCACGCGGGCGAATTTGAGGCCGCGGCGGCCGCGGTGGCCAGCAATATTGCCCCTGTGGACAGCCTACCCGAACCTGCAGTCCCCGGTGGCATCTCGCAGTTCTTCACTTTGTTGGCCCGGCGGTTCCGCCTGTTCTTCCGTGACACCGGTTACCTCGGCCTGACCTTGGCGATTACCTTCGGCTTCCCGCTGCTGGTCATTATTTTTAATCTCAGCGGAGAATGGAATATCCTGAAGGAGCCGCTCGATAGCAACGTGGCCTCTATCAAGGAAGTGCAGACGGCTTTGCGCGTGCAGATTTCCAATGCCCAAGTCGCATCCATGGCCGCGGGGTTGGTGATGTTTCAAGTCATCCTGCTCACGCTCATGGGCGCCAATAACGGCGGGCGCGAGATCTCCGCGGAACGCATCCTCTACGAGAAGGAACGCATGACTGGGCTACGTCCGTGGTCGTACGCTTTCTCGAAAATCTTTTTCGTGTCCTGCATCGCCATCTTCCAAGGCGCTTGGATGTGCTTCTTCGTGAAGATGATTTGTCAGTTCCCCGGACCTTGGGTCCCGCAGCTGGCGGTCTTGGCCGCGAGTTGCGTTTCGATGTCGGTCGTCTGCCTTGGCTTTTCGGCCTTACTCACCTCCCCCGAGAAATCCTCGCTCCTTTCTATCTACCTGGTCGGCTTCCAATTGCCTCTCTCGGGGGTCGTCTTGGCGCTACCGCCGGCCCTCACCTGGGTCTGCCGCCCCTTCATCAACTCTTACTGGGGTTGGTCGGGCTATATGACGTCCATGACTAAATCCGGCATCTGGACGGCCTACGAACGCAGCCTGCCGGACCTCACCGCCTCGGTGGCATCCAATGAAATCGCCGTGTTTGTGCTCCTAATTCAGGGGCTGGTGGGCGTGTGCATGGTCGTCGTGGGTTGTCAGCAAAAGCGCTGGAACTAATCCCCAGCCTTCTCTACAATTCTTATTAGCCCAGCACCCCTAGGCGTTCCCCATGTCCAAAGTTAACCCTCTTTTCTTCGCCCTCGGTATCCCTGTGTTGGTGATCGTGGTCCTGATGGCCATCGTCATCCCCCGTTTCGCAGGCGGCGGTAAGTTTACCGACCTCTCCCCGTTTTCCGTCGACGATTACCGCAAGGACTGGGCCACGCTGCAGGGCAACGCCTACCGCTTTGACTGCCAAATCGAAAAGCAGCTCGCATACGAAGAAGGCAAGGGCCGCGTTCTCGCCGTCAAGCCGACCGACGTCACGCGCGGCTCCGGGCGCGTCCCGCTTTTCGTCCCCCTTTCGGCTGGCGAGACCTTCGAGGTCGGCCAGCGCTTCAAGTGTAAGGTGCGCGTAGTCCGTGACCTCCTTGTCGTTGAAGACCTCGAACGCTTTTGAACCTCGCCATGCCTAAACTGCTTTGTTCCTTTCTCGCCTATGTCGCTTTCGCGACGCTGGCCATCGCGCAGGCTCCGCAGCCTGGGGCGGCGGTCTCGGGCGGCGGTGGTGGCGACTACCGCAGTTCGTCGGGTGAGGCCATGGGCGATCGCCTATTCGACGTGAATAGCGACTCCGTCGATATGGAGAACGGCTCCATGCAGTGGAAGGGGAAGACTTTTAACCTCGGTAACTCGCGCGCCATGCGCATGCGCTTTGAGCGCTACCTCGCTTCCCCGGCGGCCGGCGGCGATATGACCAAGTATATTGCGACGCTGACGCAGATCGAAAAGATTCTGGGGCCTAATGTGGTCACGCAGAACAATATCTACGCCAGCCAGCAGGCGGCCTTCGATCTACTCTTCGTGGCGGCCGAGCATGAGGTCGATGGTAATAACTGCCTGACCATCGCTACCCAGGTGAAAAAGGTCTGGTCGATGCGCGCGGAGTTCCGCGACCTTAATATTAATAAGAATCAGTTGGAGACCCTCCGGAAGATACAGGAGGGCGTGGTTGTCAACCGAGCTGAGCGCATGGAGGAAGCCAATGATTCTAAGGCCAATTCGCCGACGACCGCTAGCGGCGGCAAGGCGACCTTGAACAAGACTTCCCAAGGTCAAACCGAGCTCGGCTATCGGGTGAAGGATGAACAACGTACGCAGGCCGAAATCCTCGCCAAGAATGCGGAGATGATCGCGCTGGGCTTGAAGGCGCAGGTAGAGTTTCAGTCGCAGATGGTCGGCTTCTTGCTCGCCCGTCGCTACCGTCACTGCCTCATCACCAGCGCCTTCTACCGCGTCCTCTTCAAGGGCGGTAATCAGAACATCAAGGTCGGCGCCAAGGAAGTGAAGGAGTTCTTCCCGGTCTCTGATTTCGTGCCGACGTTGGAATCGGTCGATACGTTGGCCCGCGAGGCCATGGGTGACGTCACCACGGGCATGCGCACCGTCGACGACCTCTACAAGCAGGGTGAACTCTACGGGGCTTTTGAGCGCCTTCAGGAAACCTACTTTCTCGGAGAATTCGAGCCGTCGGTGATGATGTATGAGCAGGTCAAGAAGCGCGAGATGCTCGACCTTTGGCGCGACCTCCGGGAACTGCAACGCCTCGGCGACGAGCGCGATCTCGCTAATGTTGAAGCCTACGTGAATAAGGTCCGCGGTCGCGCCCGTGACTTCCCCGGTGCCGCTATCTTGTCCCGGGTGAATAACGCGATCAACGCTTCGAATATGTCGGTGCTTTCCGCCAAGCAGGCTGCCCTCAGCGGCGACACGGCCAAGGCCGAGGCTGCCCTGGAACGGGCCACCAAGATTTGGCCCCAGAACCCGTCCGTGAAGGAATTCGCCAATCAGGTCGTGAGCCGCCAAGACAAACTTTCTTTGATGGTACCAGAGTTCGATCGCATGATTGCCGAGGCCCGCTGGCGCGAGGTCTTTAATAAGAAGTTAGAGTTCGCCTTGGCGCTGGCCCAGGACAAGCCCCGTTCGGATAAGCTCCGCGAAGTCATTAACCGCGTCGGCGAGCTCGACGCTAATATCCAGAAGGCCTCCGTGCTGGCCTCGCAGAATAACCCTTACCTCGCCTGGGACGTGATCGTCGAGATCTCCAAGAAGGAGAGCGATGACTTGGTCCTCGCCAAGACGCGTTCGGATATCGCGCCGCTGGTGGCCGACTACGCCCGTCTCATCGGCCTCGCCGAGAAGCTCGAGCGGGAAGGCGGCGAAGCCGCCGCTTTGACTGCCTGGATGGCGGCGCAGGACCTTAATCCCGCCTCGCCCTCGTGCGGTGCGGCGGTGAAGCGTCTGGCCGCCCTGATGGCCAAGTCGGCAGTTATAAAGGCTGCTACGACTACGCCGATTCCCGCCGCGGTCGATGAAGTCCCGGTACCGACCGGCAAGTAAGCCCCTACCAGCTGCTAACGGGGTCGTCCTCGAGTGGGTCGACAACGGTGACCCGGACGTCCGCCTTGTGCTGACGGACCGCATTCATGACCTCGTCCACGAGGATGGTGCGATTACATTCCTTACTGAGGTGGCCGAGGAAGAGTTCGGAGGTCTGCCATTCGCGGAGCCCGAGAAGCAGGTCGCGGGCAGCATGGTTGGAAAGGTGGCCATGGTTGCCGCGGATACGTTGTTTGAGGTGCAGCGGCCGCTTGGAGAGATCGAGCATCTCGTCGTCGTAGTTCGCTTCGAGGACGAGGATGTCCGCCAGGGCGCAATGGTGCCGCACCACGTCGGTCGCATGTCCGAGGTCCGTCAGCCACGTGACGCGTTTGGCGGGCCGGGCGTCCTCGGCCGGGCAGTCGATGGCATAGCCGACTGGGTCGGCGGCGTCGTGTGGAATCGGGATAGAAGTGATTTGGAGTCCGCGAAACTCAAACGTTGTGCCTGTCTCGAAGAGTTGCCAGTCGGGTTTCACCTTCAGCGCCCCTTGGATACGCCGGGCAGTTTCGCGGTTGGCGAAGACCTTTAACGCAGGGTTTTGCCGAAGGAGGGCCGCAAGCCCGATGCAGTGGTCGGAATGTTCGTGGGTGATGAGCACGGCGTCTAGCGCGGCGCAGGCCAAGCCGAGCTTGGCTAAGGAGGCCTCCAGCCGCGGGCCTTGGAAACCAGCGTCCAGCATCACCCGAGCCCCACCTGCCTCGAGGATTGAGCAGTTGCCGGAACTGCTCGTGCCGAGGATGTGGAAGGCGAAGGCCATGCGGGAGTCGAAGCAAACCTGCCATCGGTCGGTCTTCAAGCCGCCATTCGGGCTTTTCGCTTGAGGCGGTTTCTGGGAGGGGCGAGACTGTCGGTATCCCACCTGCTATGCACACCCTTCCTCGAGTTATCAGCATTATCATGGGCGGCGGCCGCGGTTCCCGCCTTTACCCGCTGACCAAGGATCGCTGCAAGCCGGCGGTGCCGCTGGCGGGAAACTACCGCTTGGTCGACATCCCGATCAGTAACTGCCTGAATTCGGGGTTTAATCAGATCTTCGTCCTGACGCAGTTTAATACGGCATCCCTGCACAAGCACATCCAGCAGACGTACAAGTTTGACGGCTTCGGCCGCGGGTTTGTTGACATCCTCGCTGCCGAGCAGACCGGCGATAAAGAGTCTTGGTATCAAGGCACCGCCGACGCGGTCCGCCAGAATCTCCACCACTATAACCTGAAAGACGAGGACTTGGTGCTCATCCTCTCAGGTGACCAGCTCTACCGCCTAGATTTCGCCGACCTCGTCCGTCAGCATATCGAATCGTCCGCCGACGTCACGATCGCAGCGAAGGCCATGCCTTCTGACCAAGTTTCTGCCCTCGGTGTGATGCGCGTTAATCCCGACCTCTGCGTTTCGGAATTCGTCGAGAAGCCGACGGACCCAGAGGTCATCAAGTCCCTCGTCCTCGGAGGCAAAGCCCGCGCCCGTCTGGCCGACCAGTCCGACCGCCCCTATTGCTTGGCTTCGATGGGAATTTACCTGTTCTCCGGCCGCGTGATGCGCGAAGCCCTGGCTGACCCTGCCCAGACCGACTTTGGCAAGGAAGTCATCCCTGGCCTCCTGAAGACGAAGCGTATGATGGGCTATGTTTTCGATGGCTATTGGGAGGACATCGGTACGGTGGGCTCCTTCTGGGAGTGTAACCTGACGTTGACCGACCCGGTGCCGCCGTTCGATTTCTTTGACGGTGCCAATCCCGTCTATACCCACGCCCGTTACCTTCCGACCGCTAAGCTGAACGGTTGTAAGGCCCACCGTGTGCTGATGGCCGACGGCGCGATCGTCGATGATTCGGAGATTAACCGCTGCGTCATCGGGGTGCGTTCGGTCGTGCGTGGCGGCTCTCGCCTGGAGAATGTCGTGATGATGGGTGCAGACGCTTTTGAGCGCCCGCATGACTTGGCTAAGAATCATTCCCTCGGTCGCCCGGATATTGGCGTCGGTCCCAACTGCGTCATCCGCAACGCCATCATCGACAAGAACGCGCGCATTGGCGGCGGTTGCCGCCTCTCGCCGACGGGCTTGCCTGAAAAGTGGGAAAGTGAATCGTTATTTGTCCGTGACGGCGTTATTGTGGTCAAGAAGGGTGCAGTCGTTTCCCCTGGTACGGTGGTCGGCGAATGAAAAACTTTGGCCGAACCTATTGGTTCACTTGGGGCTTCCTGATCCTCGCAGCCTCTTTTACTGGGGTGGCATCGGTGAAGGGTGCCTTCTTTGGCGGGATGGTGGCGGCTATCGTTTCGACCTTGGCGACGCGCCCCTATGAGCGCCTCGGTGCCCGCTTCGCCCCTTTGCTTGGTGCGTTGCTGGGTGTGCTCTGGGCCATCGCCAAACTTTATTATGTCCAGTGGTCGGGGGATGCCGATGACTATGCCTTGGCCCGCTGGAACATCGGCACCGCTATCGCCATCCACGCCGCTGGTTTCGCGGGTGGGGCCTTGCTGGCTGCTTTGGCGGCCGCCCAGCCCTTGGGTCGATCAATCTTCGCTGGCGCGGCGCTGGCCGCCGCCATGACGGCCGTCCCTTACGGCTTCATTGACTGGGTAGACTATCGCGTCGCTGGACCCGTTGAGGTGGTGCTCTTCGCCTCAGCCCCCGTCCTCGCCAACGAAGCGCCGCAACGTCGCCCTGGGGCCGAGGCCCCGGTGTTGGCCCCGGATGAGGTTAAGTCCCTGAAGGAGTCGCTCCTAGTGGTGGAAGGACCGGGTGGACTTGAGGTACTCGATGACCTTGGCCGACGTTATTGGCCCCTCTGGCGCAAGCGCTTTAACTATCCAGGCAACCGTGGTGGCCCCGTGCGCCGTGTGCTGGTCTTGATGCCGCCCGATGAGCGGTCGCCCGAGGATGCCATGCCCATCGCTGGCGTTGGAAAGTGGAATTTTGTCGTCGGCGCTGACCCAAAGGGCGTCTGCGTTGTGCGTTTGGGTGGAGAGCGTGGAGCGGTGACGACTGCGCCGGAGCTTTTTAAGGCAATCACCTTAACGTTGGAACAGCAGGGTGCCACCACTGCCGCGGCCCGCGCGTCGCATGCCCCTTATCAGTTCTGCACCCTCTCAGTGGTGCGCGAATCGCCCTTCGGTCAGTTTTATCTACCAGACCCGGTGAAGACGGGCCAGCCGTATGCCTTCGATTACGACTACACGGATGTCGTGCGGATGGCCCAGGCGGCCGAAGCGAAGCGGAATACCGTGCCGCCCGTTGCTGTGCCAGCGGTTCCAGACCTCAAGTCACCCAGTAAGTAAGCCTCAGTTCGTCGAACTGAGGAAGTCGCGGTGCAGTGAGGCGTAGGC
>CAIYAN010000331.1 GCA_903924185.1 uncultured Opitutia bacterium
CTCAAGGCGCTCGCCCGCTGGGTTCAAAGGGAGTCTCTGAAGGGACATCGCCCTTAACGTGCGACTTCGTGGCCTTGGGTCAAGGCACGGGCGGGTCATAATCGCCGTTTAGGCCGTCGGTAGGTCGGGCTTCTTGCAGCGCGGCAGGTCCTGAGCGCGGTAGAGGACGATCCGCTTACCTTCAAACTTCTCATCGTTCCAAAGTAGTGGGCGGAGTTCCAAGCTGAAATGGGGGGCGATGCCGGCCTTGGTCTTTTCTTCGGCGGGGTCGCCGCCCTGCCAATAAAGAATGCCGTTGGGTAGGGAGTGCTTCAAGCCGTGGCGGATAAGCTGCTTAGTCTGGTGGACAAAGAGGCGGAGGTCGGAGACGGCGCGGCCGGTGATGAAGTCGTGCTCGTGGGTGAGCGTCTCGGCGCGGGCGTTGAGGACTTGGACGTTCTTCAGCTTGAGGCGCTTCACGATGTCTTCGACGACCATGACCTTCTTGCCGACGGAATCGACGAGCGTGAAATCAGCCTTGGGATAAAGGACCGCAAGGATGAGGCCTGGGAAGCCGCCGCCGGTACCGACGTCGATGACGCGCGCGCCAACCATAAGTTTAAGGCATTTCACCGCGGCGATGCAGGGCGCGTAGTGGTGGCGTTCGAGGTGCTCGATGTCCTTGCGGGAAACGAGGTTGATCTTCTCGTTCCACTCGCGGTGGAGCGCCGCCATCTCGATGAGCTTCGCCCACTGGGCTTCTTCGATTTCGGGAAAGAGGGGGATAAGGTCCTGCATGAAAGGCGGTGAGCGTGGGCGGGACGTCCGCTGGTGCAAGCGACTTAAGCGCCCGTCGGCCGCAAGGCCTCACGGAGGCGGCCAATCTGCTCCAGGCGGGCTTGGACGGCATCCCGGTCGGCCGCACGGGCGGCGAGGTGGATGCGGGCGTTCTGACGGAGGTATTCCTTTGTGAGGTGGGCGAGGGCTTTTTCGATTTCCCATTCGGGCTTCACGCCCAGTTCGGTGGCCAAGGCCAAGAGCGGCGGTTCCCAGCCGGCCATGCGGTCGCCGGCGACCTTGGGTGAGCGCTTTCTTCCCTTGGGCTCTTGCTCCGCGCGGCGAAGGTGGCGGAGGTATTGCGCGAATTGCTTTAGGTTCATGCGCAGTGCCGATTCATCGATGGTCACCGCGGTGCGGCAAGCGACGCCTACGGCTGCGGCAAATTCTGTCGGGGCGACCTTGGCCAGAATATCGGCGAGTGGGGCGTCGAGTGGCACTTGGCGCGGCGGAGTGCCCGTCATCTTTCCGACAATCCAGGCGAGCCGTTCGAGGTCGGTCGAACCACTGGGAGCGGTTGGTATTTGGTCGGCCCGCGCGGCCTTGCGTCGACGCGGGGTGGGTCGTCGGGCCGTTGGACGGCGAAAATAGAGCCAGACCATCGCCGCGACGATCCCGAGCACGCCGGTGGCGAGGAAGGTGACGAACGCGTTGGGCATCTCAGCCGAGCGTGACCTTCGCGACGTTGAGCGAGCCGCGACCAGCGCCTTCGTCCCGCAGCTCAATGACGAGCGGCTGGCCGGTGCCAAGGTCGCGGAACTCCGCTCGCATGATGCCGTTCAGGTCGTAGGCGAAGGTGACTTCGATGGCTTGGTCCGCCGGGCGTCCAGCGGGCAGGGCCATCTCCACTTCGGCAATGCGGAGCACCATCAGCGGGTCGTTTTCAGGGATGGCCGATTGCGTGACTTCGCAGGTCAGGACGCGTTGATCGGCTTCGACGGTGTAATAGGTGCGCGTCCGGGCGACGGGCAGTTTCTCTCCCTTGGAGATGATGATGCTGTTCTCGAGCACGCCGTCGTCGTCGAGCGAGAGCGTGCCGTAGTAGTGCGGGGCGATATCCTGGAAACTAATCTCCGCGGCGCGGCGACGTTGGGCGGGCGAGAGCCTCGCGGGGTCGGCCTTGTGTGCGGCGTAAAGTGCGGCGCCGAGTGCTACCGCGGTATCGGGGTCGCGGAGCTGTGGTTCCTGCCCGAAGACACGGCGGACGGCGGCTTGGACGCTGGGCACGCGGCAAGTGCCGCCCGCGAGGAAGACGCCGGCAAGTTCGCGGCGGTCGAGGCCGGCCCGCAGGAGCACGCCTTCGCAGGCCATCTCGGCTTGGGCGACGAGTCCAGCGATGGCGGTTTCGAATTCGGCCCGCGTCACTTCAACGTGCACGCGCCCGTGCTTGGCGGAACGGAGTGGTAGGCGGATGGCTTGGCGCGACGAGAGCCGATGCTTAAGGTCTTCGGCGTCGGCTTTGGAGAACTCGCAATCGCCCGCGCGGAGTTCGTCGCCGGTCTCGGCCTGGAACTTGGCGGCCACGAGTGCTGAGAGTTTGGCGTCAAAGTCTTTCCCTCCGAGTCGTTGCACGCCTTCGGTGAAGACGACTTGAATAGACATCCCCTTGGCTCGCACGAGCGAGACGTCGAAGGTCCCGCCGCCGAAATCAAAGACCGCATAGAGGCCGTCGAGCGGTTGCTTCTGGCCGCGCGCATAGGCGAGGGCCGCCGCGGTCGGCTCGTTGATCATGTGCACCTGCGCGAAGCCCGCGCGGCGTGCGGCCTCGAGTGTGGCCTCACGGGCGGCGTTGGTGAAGTTTGCGGGGATGGTGATGACTGCCAGATCGACGGGGCCGTGGGCGGCCTCGGCGTGGGTGCGGACCTTACGGAGCAGCAGGGCAGAGAGGTCGAGCGGCGTGACGCGTTGGCCGAAGACCGGGTGGGAGACGCCCGTGCCCATATCGCGTTTGAATTCCAGGAACGCGTGTTCGGCATCCTCGGCCATCGCGCGGGCTTCGCGGCCCACGACGACGTGGGTGGCGGTCTCAAAGCACAGGGCCGACGGCGTGATGGGTTCGCCTTCCCAGTCGCGGACGATTTCGGGGGCGCCGGACTCGTCGACGCGCGCGACGATGGTCGTCGTGGTGCCGAGGTCGATGCCGAGGAGGTGAGCCATCCGTAAGGTTTATATGAACCTAAGGGCAGGGCGGGGGAAGGCGAAACCCTTTACGCTTCCCAGCGGTCGGTCGGTCTTTAGTAAAGGAGTCATGCGTCCCCTGCTTACCCTGCTGTGCCTCACCCTCGGCCTCACTGCCGCCGAACCCGCTCCCTTGGGGCCGATTGTTCAAGCCCTCGAAGTAAAGTGGCCGAAGAACCGGACGATGCATATCGTCTGCCATGGCCATAGCGTGCCGGCGGGCTATTTCGTCACGCCCATCGTCCAGTCCAATCAAGCCTATCCAGCGGGCCTGCAGACTGGCCTGCGCGAGCGCTTTCCGAACGCCGTGCTCAACGTCATCGTGACCGCCATTGGTGGCGAAGCCTCCGACCGGGGTGCTGCGCGTTTTGAGCGCGACGTGCTGGCGCTGCGTCCGGCCGTCGTGACAATTGACTACTCCCTAAACGACCGCCGTATGGGGTTGGAAAAGGCGAAGGCCAATTGGGCTGCCATGATTGTCGCGGCCAAGGCGGCGGGTATTAAAGTCATTTTACTGACCCCGACGCCGGATCAGTCGGCTAAGATCGACGACCCGCAGGACCCGCTGAACCTCCACGCGGAGCAGGTGCGAGCTTTAGCGAAGGAGCACGACGTCCTGCTCGTCGATAGCCTCGCGCTGTTTAAGGCCAAGGTCGCCGCGGGTACGCCGCTCAAGGACCTCATGTCGCAGGTCAATCACCCTAACACCGCCGGCCACGCCCTCGTCACGGCCGCCTTGCTGGAGCTCTTCCGGAAGTAGTCCGTAGTTTGCTGTTTCCTTCTGCCGTTCCCTCTCCAAACCTGTCGCTCCTATGTTCCACCATATCGTCTTCTTCTACCTGAAAAAGGACCTCACCGCCGCCCAGCGCGCGGAATTCGAG
>CAIYAN010000332.1 GCA_903924185.1 uncultured Opitutia bacterium
AATTATCGCCGCGCGATTTCGGTCAAGGTCATCGGCCGTCTAGGTCAGCCGTTACGCGTTGAATTTAACGATGGGGAAGGGCATGTCGTCGCCGCCGATTCCGCGATGCCCTGCGCCCTGGCAGAGAAGCGTCCGATGGATGTCGACACCCTCCGTGATCAGCTTGGCCGCCTGGGCGATACAGGTTACGAAGTCGGCGACGTCCAGGCGGACCTCGAAGGCGCTCTCATCGTCCCGGTCAGTGAACTCAATCGCCTCCGCCGTGAACTCTCCGACCGACTCACGGAGCTCCGGCAGGTACCGCCCGCTTGGACGTTGCTGCCGCAGGATTCCGCCGCTTGGCAGGTTCCCGTTGAAGTCGTGCCAGCAACTTTACCGAAGCCGGAAATCATCACGGTCATCCGTGAGCCCGAGCAGCTTGAGCCCGCGTTAGCGTGGGGTGCTCGCGTGATCTACGCTGAATTCGAAGACCCCAAGAAGTTCCGGGCCGCCGTCGCCCGTGTACGTGCCTACGAGCAAGAAGCGGGCCGTAAGGTCGAGTTCTGGGCCATGGGCCCGCGCGTCCATAAACAGGGCGAGGACCGCATCACCGAGATCGTCCTTTCGTGCGAAGCCGACGGCTACCTCGTCCGTAACCACGACGACCTTCGTGCCTTCGCCGGGAAGCGCCGCCGGGCCGACTTCTCACTCAACATCGCCAATGGCCTCACCGCCGAGTGGCTCGTGAAGCATCACGGGCTCGAAGGCGTCACCGCCTCGTATGACCTCGATTCCGCCCAGCTGGCTGCGTTGCTGAAGTCCGCCCCGCCCGCGTGGTTTGAGGTTACCCTCCACCAGCACATGCCGATGTTCCATATGGAGCACTGCGTATTTTGTGCCTTCCTTTCGAAAGGTAAGGATTACCGCGATTGCGGCCGCCCGTGCGATAAGCACCGCGTCAAGCTCCGCGACCGCGTCGGGGCCGAACACATCCTGAAGGCCGATGCCGGTTGCCGAAATACCTTGTACAACTCGCGCGCTCAGACTGGCGCCGAATACGCGACCGAGTTGCTGGCCTTGGGCGTGCGTCGTTTCCGCATCGAGTTTGTCGACGAAGATGCCGCCACGGTCACGCGCACCTTGGAACGCTATCAAGCGCTCCTGGATGGCAAGATTACGGGCACCGAGCTCTGGAATGACCTCAAGGTCCTGAACCAACTGGGCGTCACCCGCGGCACTTTGCGCGTGCGCGTCTGATCAGGCCTCGTCTTTCAGACGAGGCAGCAGTCCGGTGATGCGACGCGAGTCGGACGCGTTTCGCACGGCCATCGCGTAGGCGGTGGGATCGCCGACGAGG
Organism: uncultured Opitutia bacterium; assembly: GCA_903924185.1. Lineage (GTDB taxonomy): Bacteria > Verrucomicrobiota > Verrucomicrobiia > Opitutales > UBA953 > UBA953. Next base: position 1,337 of record CAIYAN010000332.1, read on the forward strand.
ATGACCTGCTTCCGGCCCCGCGTTACTGCCGTATAGACGAGGTTGCGGGCGAGCATGATGCTGTGCTGCCGGAGCAGGGGCACCACCACGGCGGGGAATTCGGATCCTTGCGACTTATGGATGCTGACCGCGTAGGCTAAGTGTAAGTCGCCTTGCTCGCCCCGCTCTAGTTCCACGCGGGTCCCGTCGAAGTCGATCAGTAGGTCGCCGCTTTCGGCCTGCACATCGAGGACCACGCCGAAGTCCCCATTGAAGACGAGCTTATCGTAGTTGTTGCGCGTTTGAATGACTTTATCGCCGATGGTGATGCGTCCTGGACGTGCCCCGGCCCCGCGGAGTTTCTCTTGGAGGGCCGTATTGAAGGCCTGAATGCCGCCAGAACCCTTGTGCATCGGGGCGAGCACTTGGATGTCGCGTAGCGGGTCGAACCGGAGCGCCTTCGGCAGGATCTCACAGCAGAGCCGCGTAACCATGCGCACGCAGGCCTCAGGGTCGTCCGCCCGGACGAAGTGGATGTCCTGCGTGAAATCGAGCTTCGTCGGATCCTCAACGAGCGTTGGTGGGGTCGTGTCCCCATGCAGGATGCCGTGGGCGACGGTGACAATCCCTGAGCGGGCGCCTTGGCGGAAGACTGTGTCGAGGCGCGTGACCTCGGCGGCACCGGATTCAATAAGGTCGCCGAGGACATTACCAGCGCCGACGGATGGCAGCTGATTGACATCGCCCACGAGCAGGAGGTGGGCCGTTCCAGGGATGGCGCGGAGTAACGCCGCCGCGAGCTTAGTATCCAGCATGCTCGAC
>CAIYAN010000333.1 GCA_903924185.1 uncultured Opitutia bacterium
CCTTCGCACCTTTGCACAGGCCGCCGGCCGATTTGCACTTTTGCACTGTCTATCCCCCTGTCCCCGGTTCCCCTTTTCGTTAGGACAGCCCGCCTCGCTATCCCTACCTCTTCCGCACCCACCCGATCAACTTGCTGAACCAGCGGGTGGGCTGGGCGGCGGCGCCGCGGCGTTCGCGGAGGAGCGTGAGGATTTCCTGGCGGCCGAACAGCGTGGCGTAGTCAACTGGCGTTGAGCCGCCTTGATCGGCGAGCGGGTCCGCGCCCGCATCGAGCAGCAGCGTCGCGATCTCTGCATAGCCCTTAAAGGCGACTCCGCCCAGCGGCGTCTGGCCCTTCTCATTGCGGAGATCGACCGTTGCGCCGGACTTCAAAAGCATCCTCACGACCTCGGTCTTCCCGTGGTAGCTAGACAGCATCAAGAGCGTGTTGCCCTTGGCGTCGCGCAGGTTCACGTCGAGCCCTTGCTTCAGCAACTCTGACAACTCCGCAGCCTTCCCTTGGCGAGCCAACTCAGCGGCAGCCTCGGGGAGGATGTCTGGGGATGAACTCATCGCCCGACCACTTCCCGGTAACGTTTCTCGTAGTCGGGGTGATTGGTGCCCATCCAGCGGTCCCAGAGGTTAAAGTAGAGTCCGAAATTCCCTTTAAAGCTGTCGTGGTGCTGGATGTGGTTCGTTGGGGTGCTGAAGAATTTACCGAGCCAGGAATCCATGAGCCACTTGGCGTGGAACTCGTAGCCGGTGTGGCCGGCGACGGCGATGGTGACCTGCAAGAACCAGAACAGGCTGAAGGCGAGCGGGTGAATGGGCAGGGTGAGTGCCACGAGCGGGATGATGCCGGCTTGGATGACGGCCTCGCCCGGGCTGACGCAATAAGCGGCCCAAGGGCTGGGGTTATGGCTCTCGTGGTGGACGCTATGGAAGAAGCGGAAGAGCTTGGGGTGATGGATGAGCCGATGCGTCCAATAGAAATACGCGTCGTGCATGAAGATCGCCACCGCGACGCTGCCCCAGAACCAGCCCCACCCAAAATCATCAATGTTTAGATAGACACGCGTCCAGCCAGCCTTGACGAGCGCTATCGTTGCCGCCCCGATCAGCCCGTAGATGACGACCGTCAGCGTAGACCACATCGCCTCGCGGCGCATATCCGCCCAGGTGGGCATCTCCGGGATGATTTTACGGTTTGCCCACCAGCTGCGGCACAACACGTAGCCGAGGAACCACGCCACCCCAGCGACGAGCAGGTAATGCGTCAGGTCATACGCCGCCATGAATACGAGTATCTGCCAGAAACCTGGTAGATCATTAGGAAGCGTGGTGGGGGGCATGGCTGGTAATTAGTTTCCAAGTATGGCGCGCAGGCCGGCTTCGTCGAGGATGGTAACGCCGAGTTCTTGGGCCTTAGTTAGCTTCGAGCCGGCTTCCTCGCCAGCGACGACGTAGTCGGTCTTCTTACTGACGCTGCCAGAGACCTTGCCGCCAGCTTTCTCAATGAGGTCGCGGGCTTCGTCACGGCCGAGCGAGGGTAGGGTGCCGGTGAGGACGAAGGTCTTGTCCGCGATACCGGTGACGGCCGTCGTGCTGGCGGCTTCGACGAGGTTGAGGCCAGCTGCGCGCATGGCTTGAACCCAGTCTCTGTGATTGGGGTCGCTGAAGAAGGAGAGGATGGATTCCGAGACCTCGACGCCGACGCCGGCGATGACGGACTCATAGGACACGCCGCCTTTTTTGCCGACCTTGGTATGCAAGAGGTCGCTGGGCTTGGCCGCCTCGAGGGCGTCCATCGCTTTGAAGTGTCGGGCGAGGTCCTTCGCGGTCTGCATGCCGACGTTGGGGATGCCGAGGGCGTGGATGGCGCGCCAGAGTTCGCGTTGCTTGGCTTGTTCGAGCCCGGCGATTATGTTGTCGACCGACTTCTCCTTGAAGCCTTCGATCATCATCCATTCGCCGCGGTTCAACTTGAATGCGTCGACGGGGGCGTCGACGAAGGTGAGGTCAATCAACTGCTCGGCCACCGCGTCGCCGAGGCCATCGATGTCGAGGCACTGCTTGCAGGCGAAGTGGACCAGCCGCCGGATCTTCATGTCACGCGACGGGGCGCGGAGCTTGTAG
>CAIYAN010000334.1 GCA_903924185.1 uncultured Opitutia bacterium
AGGCACGCGGACCTCAGGTCCAGCCGGGCTGGCGGCAAAGGCAGAAATGGCGGCGAAAGCCGCGCCGAGGAAAACGGTGCGCATAGGGGTACAGGGGTCTGTCACCAGACAACCCCCTCGGTTCCTATATTTCAATTAAAACTAGCGGCTCGCTCATGGCATTCGGCTTGGCATGGCCTATTCTAAGCCTATCTAGCAAAGCCCATGAAGAAGCCCCTCTCCCTCCTTGCCCTAGTCCTGGCCGCTACCTGCGCCCACGCCGCTGAGGTCAAGCTCGTCGAACAGGCCGACAAGAAGCAGGTCGACGTCCTCGTCGACGGCCAGCCGTTCACGTCCTACGTCTTCTGGGCCGACCAGAAGAAGCCGCTACTCTCCCCGCTCCGTACCGCCAGCGGCAACATCTTCACCCGCGGCTTCCCGCTCGAGAAGGTCGCCGGTGAACGCACCGACCACCCGCACCACATCTCGTCGTGGTTCAACTACGGCAACGTCAACGGTACCGACTTCTGGAACTCCCCGCCCGAAGGCTACTCGCGCGACAGCAAGATCCCGTACGGCAGCGTCAAGCACAAGGCCATCCTCGCCATGAAGAGCGGCGAAGGCGTCGCCTCGCTCAAGGTGTCGTCCGACTGGATCCTCGCCGACGGTTCCAAGGTACTGCAGCAGGACGAAACCCTCGTCTTCCGTGCCGCCAAGGACCTGCGCATCATTGACCGCATCGTCACGCTGACCGCCCAGGACAAGCCCGCCGTCTTCCAGGATTCCAAGGAAGGAGTCATCGCCATCCGTGTCACCCGCTCGCTCGAAGAGCCCTCGACGAAGGCCGAAATCTTCACCGACGCCGCCGGCAAGCCCACTGCGGTCGCCAAGCTCGACAACACGGGCGTCAATGGCGTCTACCTGAGCAGCGAAGGCAAGGTCGGCGAAAAGGAAAGCTGGAGCACGCGTGCCAAGTGGATGACGCTCTCTGGCAACGTGAAGGGCGAAGAGGTCTGCATCGGCATCTTCGACCACCCCAAGAACAGCACCTTCCCGACGTACTGGCACAACCGCGGTTACGGACTCTTCGCCGCCAACCCATTTGGCGCCAAGGAATTCACCAAAGGCAAGACCACGCTCAACTTCACCATCCAGCCGGGCAAGTCAGAGACCTTCCGCTTCCGCATCCTCATCCACAGCGGCAAGCTGACCAAAGAAGAGACCGAAGCCCAGTATCAGCAGTGGCTGAAGGATCAGGCTGAGTAAGAGGGGAAGACAAAGGGGGTTGGGGATTGGGTTGTGCTGCGGCCTACAGGTGACTATCCCTCTGCCTATCCCCTGCCCCCTTCCCCAATGCCCCTCCGTTTCCTCCTCCTGCTTTGCGCTGCGGTCGTGTGCGCCGCTGAACCCCGTAAGCCAAACCTAATCTTCATCCTCAGCGACGACCTCGCGCAGGGCGACCTGGGGTGCTACGGCCAAAAGCTCATCCAGACGCCTAACCTCGACCGAATGGCCAAGGAAGGGACGCGCTTCACACAGGGCTACTGCGGAACGTCGGTCTGCGCGCCGAGCCGCACATCGCTCATGCTGGGCCAACACACCGGCCATAGCCCCATCCGTGCCAACCGCGAACTCAAGGCCGAAGGCCAGTTGCCGATTCCAGCGGAATCCATCACGGTCGCAAAGGCACTCAAGGGCAATGGCTATGCCACGGCCTGCATGGGAAAGTGGGGCATGGGGATGTTTGATACCACGGGCAGCCCCTTGAAGAACGGCTTCGACCACTTCTTCGGC
>CAIYAN010000335.1 GCA_903924185.1 uncultured Opitutia bacterium
CCCCGGCGGCGTCTTCGTCACGTGCTCGTGCTCGGGCCTCGTCTCGCCCGAAGCCTTCGAGGACCTCGTCAGCAAAGCTGCGCACCGCTACCAGAAGCGCCTCCAGATTTTCGACCGCACCGGCCCAGGCGGCGACCACCCCAACGTCTCCAATCACCCTGAAGGCCGCTACCTCAAGGTCCTTTGGAGTCGAATTGGTTAGAGAGTCGAGGGCAGCATCGAGTGCTGAGTCGATGACTGGGTCGAGTGCTGAGTCGAGGGCAGCGTCGCAGCTGCCTTAGTTGTATCTTGGTAGGGTTGGCACTGCGTGCCAACCTAGCTGTTCCCTATCCGCCAACCGCTACCATCCATCTCAGACTAGAGCTCCTCGATATTAGCCCGCAGCTCGGTCGCTTTCTTCCGGATGGCGGCCTGCTCCGCGGGCGGCATTTGCGCGGCTTGCCGCACGGCCATGCCAACGCGGGGGTTGTTGAGGAAGCGATCCTGGTGACGCAGCCAGAAATCCCAGTACAAGGCGTTGAGGGGACAGGCGAGCGGACCGGTGCGATCCTTGGGATCATACGGGCAACCGCCGCAGTAGTTCGACATCTTCGAGACGTAACTGGCGGCACAGCAGTAAGGCTTGCTCGCTAGGAACCCTCCATCGGCGTGCTGGCTCATGCCGATGACGTTCGGTAACTCGACCCACTGAAAGGCGTCGATGTAAACGCCGAGGTACCAACGCTCGACCTCCGCCGGGTCCACCCCCGCGGTCAGGCAGAAAGACCCGATGACCATCAAGCGCTGGATATGGTGCGCATACGCGGTCTGGAGCGACTGTCCAATCGAGTGCCTCAAGCAGTTCATCTTCACCTTCCCAGTCCAGAACCACGACGGCAGCGACAGGGTATGGCCGAGGCCATTGGCGGAGGCGTAGCCTGGCATCTTGGCCCAGTACACGCCGCGGATGTATTCGCGCCAGCCGATGATCTGGCGGACGAATCCTTCCGTCGCGGCGAGCGGGTAACGGACAGGGTCGCGGCGATGGGCGTCCGCGGCAGCGGTCGCGACTTCGAGCGGCGAGAGCAGCTTGACGTTGAGGGCGAAGGATAACCGCGAGTGGAACAGTCGGTCCGAGGTTGTATGCATGGCGTCCTCGTAGTCGCCAAAGTTTGGGAGGCCTCGCTCGATGAAGGCGTCCAGTTGCGCCAGGGCTTCGACGCGGTCGCACGGCCAGGGAAAGTTTTCGGCAGAGGGTTCGCCAAAGGTCTTGACCCCGGCGGCTTGAATCTCGGCCCAGAGTTTACGGTGGTCATGGCTGACATCCCACGGAGCCGGCGGCGGTGGGGTGCCTTTCCACGGCTTGCGGTTCTCCGCATCGTAATTCCATTCGCCACCGAGCGGCGTACCCGAGGCGTCCATCAGCAACCGGGTACGCACTCGCATTTTGCGGTAATACGACTCCATCAACCAACGCTTAGCGTCCTTCTGAAAGTGCGCAGAAACGCCGCCACGGGCATCGAGGAAGTGCTCGGACGAGACCACCGTCGTAAGCAGCCCGCATTTGGCGGCGAAGGCCGCCAAGTCTTGATCGACCCGCCATTCATCGGGCTCTTGATACTCGAAGCGCTTCGCCCCCACTTCGACGAAGACGGTCTGCAGGTTGGCGGCGAAGGACTGACGGTTGTCCGCATCGCCGAGGCGGAAAGCACGGACCCGGTGACCCGCAGAGCGCAGTTGATCGGCCATGCGCCGCAGCCCTGCGAAGATGGCGATGACCTTCTGGGCGTGATGCGGGACGTAGTCGGTCTCGGTCCTTACCTCCATCAGTACATAGACCACGGCAGGGTCGACCTGCTGGAACCAACGATGCGTCGGGTTCAGCTGATCGCCGAGAATGAGCCGGACAGTGGCCATGCGCCACCAAGCCTAGCCCAAGCCAAAAGGCAAACCGCCCTGCCCTTTCTGAGGTAGGGTGAGCACTGCGTGCTCACCTAGCTGTCTCTTAAGGGTGGGGGCGTGGCTTCGCCGCGCCCTCCGTATCAGGAGTGCAAGGCAAAGCCTTGCCCCACCCTGAGTTCGCCCGACGGCGAACTCCTAGAACTTCGGCAGGGCGGGTTCCTTCGTGCGATGGAACCCATCCCAAGCTTGTTTGATGGTCACCGTAGGTTTCAGCCAGCTGTAGCACTTAGTATCGAGGTACTCACGATAGTAACGATGCGCCGCCTTCAGGCGCCC
>CAIYAN010000336.1 GCA_903924185.1 uncultured Opitutia bacterium
CCGGCGGCCGGACGACGCCCGGCGTATTCCTCGTCGATGAGTTCCTTGACGGAGAGGGCTTCGGCCGGCGCATAACCCCAGAGTTCCTTGCGCACTTCGCGGTGAAGCCATTCGGCGCAGCCTTCAGCGAGGCGGTCTGCCAGCGCTTGGATGATAATCTGCCGGTAAGGGTCCTTCTCCTTGAAGGAGGCGGCGTAGTCTTCGATCTCTTGGCCCGCCGTGACGGCGAAGGCGCCGAGGTGGTCGCCCTTCTCGGCGGAGACGAGGTCGGCCAGCGAACGGCAGGTGTCCACCCGCGGACGTTGCCGTTGGTCACGCAAGAAATGGAAGCGACCAATCTTCTGCGCCTGAGCTTCGTCGGCGAAGACTTCGACGTCGTCGCCGACGCGCTGGGCCGCCCAGAGTCCAGCGGCGCCCCGCAGGTGCACGCGCTGGTTGCGAATGAGTTCGTCGAGTTCGGCCCGCGCAGCGTCAAAAAGATTACGCGCTTCGCTGCCGTATTTGGGTGACTGCAAAATCTGCGGGAAGGCGCCCTTTAGCGACCAGGTGATGAAGAAGGGCGTCCAGTCGATGATTTCGGCCACCGCGGCGGGGTCGATGCGGTCAAAGAGCGTGACGCCAGGCTTGCGCGGGGCGGGCTGGACCGGGGCGGTGGTGATGAGCGGGCGCTTGCGCGCTTCGGCAAGCGGGATGACGACCGCGGGCTGCTGCTGTTCGTAGGCCGTGCGCATCGCCGCCTGCTGGACCTTGAGGTCACTGATAAAGCCAGCGTTCTTAGCTGGATTAAGCAGGTCGCTGCAGACCGTGGTGACGAGCGAAGCGTCGCCGACGTGCACCATCGGGCCGTCGTAATGCTCAGCAATCTTAATGGCAGTGTGCTCCTTGGAGGTCGTGGCGCCACCGATGAGTAATGGCGTGTGGATACCGGCGCGCTTCAGTTCCTTGGCGACCGTGATCATTTCGTCGAGCGACGGCGTGATCAGGCCGGAGAGGCCGATGAAGTCGGGCTTGAGGCGCTGGGCTTCGGACACAATTTTTGCAGTGGGCGTCATCACACCAAGGTCGGTCACGGCGTAGTTATTACACGCGAGGACCACGCCAACGATGTTCTTGCCGATGTCGTGGACATCGCCCTTGACGGTTGCGATGAGGAACGAGCCTTGCGTGGAGCCGCCGACTTTCTCGGCGGCCATGAAGGGTTCAAGGTGGGCGACGGCCGTCTTCATCACGCGGGCGGAGCGGACGACTTGAGGGAGGAACATCTTTCCTTCGCCGAAGAGCTGGCCGACGATGCGCATACCGTCCATCAACGGTCCTTCGATGACGAGTAGCGGACGCCCCAACTGCACGCGGGCTTCTTCAGTATCGGCGACAGCATGGTCGTCGATGCCCTTCACGAGAGCGTGCGCGAGGCGTTCGGCGACGGGCAAGGCCCGCCATTCGTTCTTCTTGGAAGTGTCGGCCCCTTCGGTCTTCGTCGCGGCGAAGCGTGGGGCAGCCTCCATGAGGCGGTCCGTAGCGTCCGCGCGGCGGCAGAGGACAAGGTCCTCAACGAGGTCACGTAGTTCCGGGTCGATCTCGGTGTAGACTTCGAGCATGCCCGCATTGACGATGGCCATGTCGAGGCCCGCCTTGATCGCGTGGTAGAGGAAAACGGAGTGGATGGCCTCGCGAACCTTATTATTTCCCGCGAAGGCGAACGAGACGTTGGATAGGCCGCCCGAGGTGCGGGCGCCGGGACAGAGGCGTTTGATTTCCGTGACGGCTTCGATGAAATCGAGCGCGTAGCGGTTGTGCTCCGACATGCCCGTACCGACCGTTAGGATATTAGCATCGAAGATGATATCCTGTGGGTCGACACCCGCTTCCTGGGTGAGAATGCCGTAGGCGCGGACGCAGATGCGGATTTTGTCGGCGAGCGAGGCGGCCTGGCCTTTTTCGTCGAAGGCCATGACAATCATGGCGGCACCATAGCGACGGCAGAGGCGGGCGCGGCGGATGAATTCAGCTTCGCCCTCCTTGAGCGAAATCGAGTTCACGATGGCCTTGCCCTGCACGCAGCGGAGACCGGCTTCGATGATGTCGAAGTTCGAAGAATCGATCATGAACGGCACCCGGCAGATGTCTGGCTCGGTCGCCGCCATGTTCAGGAACTTCGTCATCGCCGCCGCGCCATCAAGCAGGCCTAGGTCGAAATTGACGTCGATGACCGTAGCGCCCGCTTCAATCTGCTGCTTGGCAACGCGCAGCGCAGCGCGGTAGTCGCCCTTTTCGATGTGGCCCTTGAAGATCTTGGAGCCCGCAACGTTCGTGCGTTCGCCCACGTTCACAAAGGTGCCGGGGCCACCGACGATGTTGAGCGGCTCGAGGCCCGAAAGCTGGAGGGCCGGCGTGGCCGTGGCTAGTCGGCGCGGTGGGTATTTCTCGGTCCGCCGACGAATCGCCGCGATGTGGTCGGGGGTGGTACCGCAGCAGCCGCCGAGGATATTGACGAGGCCATCACGAGCAAAGGTCTCGAGGATGGCGGCGGTGTCTTCCGGGCCTTCGGGGAAGCCCGTCGGTGACAGCGGGTTGGGTAAGCCAGCGTTCGGGTAGCACGAAACGTAGATGTCGGCCTTGCCGGCCAACTCCGCGATATGCGGGCGCATCTGCTCGCCGCCGAGGGCGCAGTTCATGCCGATACTGAGCGGCTGAGCGTGGCGGACGGAGTTCCAGAATGATTCGGTCGTCTGGCCCGTGAG
>CAIYAN010000337.1 GCA_903924185.1 uncultured Opitutia bacterium
ACTCCTGGTGGCCCGGTGCCCCTGCTGCTCAAGGTCGCCCCTGACCTCAACCCGCACCAGCTCGAAGACATCGTCTCCGTGGTGAGTGAAGTCGGCTTCGCTGGCATCATCGCGACGAACACCACGATTACCCGTCCGACCGGCACCGAAGAATGTTCTACCAAGGGCGGCCTCAGCGGCGCACCGTTGCTCGAACGTTCCTTAGAGGTCGTGCGCTTCCTCACAAAAACCAGCCAAGGACGAATCCCCGTCATCGGTTGCGGGGGCATCACTTGCGCCGCCGACGCCGGTCGATTCATGGATGAAGGCGCCTGCCTCGTGCAGGTGTATTCGGGCTTGATTTTCCGCGGCCCAGAACTGGCCCGTGAAATCGCCGAAGGGCTCGCTTGGCGCCAGCGCGACTGGGTCTAAAAGACCATGCGCTCCGCTCTCCTCGCCCTCGCCCTGTTCGCCGCCAGCCTCGCCGCGGCGGCGCCAAGACCTACCGCCAAGAAAGGCGATACGATGGCGGCCGACTCCTGGCGCGCCGCCGGAACCATCTACGAGGGCAAAGCCGTTAAGACAAACTCGCTCGACTTAAGTGAGCCTGGCCTCGTCAGCGGGGATGCCCTGGTCGCTGCGGTCAAAATCCTCTCCGGCAACGACAAGGACGAAACTGGCGGCGAGGTGATCGTACTCATGCCTCTGGATCGCTTCCAAGCTTTCGTGGCTAACTTCTCGCAGCGTCAACTAGGCTCCAACCGCGGTGGGTTCGGGGCACTCTCTAAGGCCAAGGCCGTCAGCGGGACGTTCGTGACCATTAAAGGCGAAGGCGCCCTGCTCTTCGGGCTAGACGCCAAGGAAGCCAAGTCACTCGGCAAGCCGTCCGAAATCCTCGCCGCCCAATTGCAACTAGCGAAAGACGGCGTCCAGGCGACCAAGCCCGGCTGGACCGCCCAGGAATTCAACGTCGCCAAGGTCGCTGCCGCCGGTGCACCCGAAACGGCCCGTGAATGGGAACGGCTCCAAGGCCTACTGGCGGCCCAAACGCTGGCGGCGAAACAGCCGCGATGGAAAAGTAAGGAACTCCTCGACGCCCTCAAGGCTGGGACGCCTCGCTTCACCGTCGAAGATCCCGTTGCGAAGGTCGAGTGGACCTTGCTCTGGAAATAAGCGGGAGACGCCTTACTTGACGGCCTTGGACTTCTCGCGGACCGGGAGGTGCACTTCCGACTGTTTCATAAAGAATGGCACGAAGGGGCTGTCCCAGTAGACGCCATAGGCTTCCCCCGTCACCTCGAGTTCTGCCCGCTGCTTAACCCAAGCCCGGAGCTTCTCTTCGGCTTCACGAAAGTTCGCCTCACTGTAGGAACCCCGGATGCCAATCGCGGCGACAGCGCGGACCGGCACATCTTGGAGCTTCACTTCATTACCCGGCAACAGGTCCACGCGCTTGGCAGAACCAGTATCCATATAGAACACCATGACGCCAGGCTGCAGGCGGGCTTCCACTGGGGCCGTCATTGGAATATTATTCTTACTGATGTAGCGGAAGAGTTTCCCGAAGAGGTTATTGTTGGCAGAGAAATACGCCTGCGGTGATTCGGCGACCATGAGGCGGGCCGCCGGCAAGGACTTGACCTCGAGGTCGCCCGGCGCGGTCCGGGGGTAGGCGTCTTCGGCACCCCGAGCAGAAGAAGAAGAAAAGATGGATGCCATAAAAAGTAGGAAGAGAGGCCACTTCATACCCGAGAGAGTAGAAACTCCTCCAAAATAGGCAAGCCGTGGACTTAGTTCCTGCACCCTTGCCAGCCGACCTAAAAGCGGCTTTCTTGAGGCCATGCCCGAAACACCGGAAAACAGATCCTTTGGCTCACGCCTCGGCCACAACTTCCTGACGGGGATGTTCCTTGTCCTGCCGCTCGGCCTGACGATTTATATCATTTCCTTCCTGGTCGGCCTGATTGCCTCCCCAGTGGAGTCCATCTTCCAAGCCGTCTTCCCGCTGTTCTTTCCGAACAAAGCAGACGTGCCGGACTTCAAGACCGGCCTCAATCACGCCTTACTCGTCCTAGCGTCGGCCCTCTTGATGGCCGTCATCCTGACCGGCCTCGGCTTCCTCTCCAAACGACTCTTCGGTAAAGTCCTGCGACGATGGTTCGCCGGCCTCCTCGAGCGGATGCCTGGCTTGGGGGCCCTCTACAATTCTATCCGCCAAATGGTTGATGCCCTCAGCGGACGCAACAAGGACACCTTCCGCCGCGTGGTCATGATCGAGTTCCCCCGACCCGGGATGTGGACCATCGCCTTCGTGACCCACGAGCAACCGACGGTCTTCAGCCAAGCCATCGGCAAGCCAGTCGTCAACGTGTTCGTCCCCGCAGCGCCGGCGCCAACAACGGGGGTCATCCTCCACCTCTCGCCGGAAGAAGTGCGTGAAACTAAACTCACTGTCGGCGAGGCCCTCGGCCTGCTCATGAGCTTCGGCTCCGTCATCCCCAAGGCCGACGACAAGTCCTAGGCCGTAATGTCTTCGGCCTCTCTCCGCTGCTTGGTCCTCGGGCGCGATCCTTCCGGGGAGTCGCACCTGTTACTCACGCTGCTCGAGCCCGAACAAGGCCTAGAACGTTGCCTCATTCGCCACTCTCATGCCAAGGGTGCGACACCGCCCGACTTATTCGACGAATGCGAAGTGACGTTGGAACGAGCCAAGGACGGGGGCACGCGGTTCGCTCGCGACTACCGACTACTCACCCGCCG
>CAIYAN010000338.1 GCA_903924185.1 uncultured Opitutia bacterium
GGCACGGTCCTTAAGGTGCACGTCAAGGTTTGGGACCAAGTGAAGGCCGGCGATGCCATCATCACCCTCGATGACCGTGACCTCGCCGCGCAACTGCAGGTGCAGCTGGCGTCCGTCACGGCCGCGGAGGCCACCGCTGAACGGGCCGAAGACGCCGCCCAACGCTGGACGGGCCTAAAGGACAGTGGTGCCGTCAGCGCTGGTGATTTACTCGGCTATCAAGTTACCGCCAAGGAAGCCCGCGCGCGCGTCGCCCTGGCTAAAGCCCAAGTCGGGCAGACGAAAGTGATGCTCGACCGCTTGGTGGTCCGTTCGCCCATCGATGCAACCGTCCTCCAGGTGTCCGTGCGCGTGGGCGAATTCGTCGCGGCTGGGCTCAAGGCTCCGGTCGTGCTCGGTGATATTTCCCGCCTGCAAATTCGCTGCGACCTCGATGAGCAATTGGCACCACGTATGACCGCCGGCCTCTCCGCGAAGGGCTACCTCAAGGGCGAAAGCGGCCGCGTGGGGAGCGAATCCCGGGCAATCCCGCTAAAGTTTGTGCGCATCGAGCCATACGTCATCCCGAAGGTTTCTTTGACGGGCGGCAGTGCCGAACGCGTCGACACCCGCGTGTTGCAAGTCATCTACCAGTTTGATCGTCCCTCCGACCGCCCGATTTTCGTCGGTCAGCAGATGGATATTTATATCGATACCACGAGCAATGTGCCACGTAAGTAAGAGCCTGCTCCTCGCCGCGGCCATGCTCGCGGGTTGCGCGCACGAGCCTACCCCGCGCCCCGCGACACCGGTTGCCCCCGCGGCTTTTAGCGTCCCGGGTTCTACGGCCACGGCCAGCTGGGTGGAAAAATTTCAAGACCCCGCCCTGGCCGCGCTCATCACGCAGGCCCGTACAGGTAGTCCAGACCTAGCTATCGTTCGGGCTCGTCAGCGTGAGGCCGAAGCGGTCTTAGTCGCTGCGGGTGGCTCGCTCCAACCCGTGCTCTCAGCCCAAGCTGGTGTCGATGCCTCGCGTATCTCTTTGGAAACCGGCCGCATCCCGTTCGCTGCCGCCGTGCCGCGACGGACCGACGTCACGGGACTGGGGGTCAAGGCTTCTTGGGAATTAGACTTCTGGGGCCGTAAGGCTTCTGCCGTCGCCGCCGCGGAGAGCGATGCGAAGGCATCGGCCGCCGCAGTCGCGCAAGCGGACCTAGCACTCACGGCCGAAGTCGCGCGTGTGTGGTTCGCCGTGCGTGGCGCTCGCGAGCAGGTCGCTTGCTTGGAAGCCGAATTTGCCGCCCGCTATCGCGAGATGGAAATCGTTCGACGAACCGTGGAGGGCGGTATCTTACCGACGGATCCGTTGTCATCCGCTCGGCTGGCCGCCGCCCAAGCGAAGGTCGATGAAGGCCTGGGTCGGCGTCGCCTCGCGGCCGCCGAGAACGCCCTGCGCGCACTCATCGGGGCTGCCCCCGGTGCCGCTTTGCCCACCGCCACCCAGCGCGCTGTCATGCCTACCTTCGGCGCCGGCCTTCCTTCCGAATTACTGCAACACCGCCCGGATGTCCGTGCCGCTGCCCTCCGCTTTGATGCCGCGGTCGCCCGCGAAGGCGCGGCGCTCGCGGACTTCTATCCTTCCGTCACGCTAAACGGCCAAGCCGGTTGGCAGGCCGACCCCGCTTCGCGGATTGGTCGCAGCTCCGCCTCCTTTTGGGGCTTGGCTCCAACGGTCGACTTGCCGCTCTTTGATGGCTCCCGTCGCGAGGCCAACCTCGAAGTCACGCGGGCCCGCTTAGCGGGAGCCGCCGCGGAGTGGCACAAGGTCGTCCTGAATGCTTTCCGTGAAGTGGAAGATGCCCTCGCCGACTTACGCGAACTGGAGTTGCAGGAGGATCTCACCGGCCAGGTCCAAGTCGCCGCGTTGGATCGCCTGAAGAATGCGGAAGCTCGCCAGCGTGCGGGTGTAGCGACGGAAGCCGAAGTCACCGTTACTCGCCGCGACGAAGCTTTAGCCCGTCGAACGCTTTCGATGGTGGTGTGGGAGCGTCGCCAAGCCGCGGTGCGTCTGGCCGCTGCGACCGGCGGTTGAGCCTGACGAATTTAGCCAAGAAGAAGGGCTCCCTCACGGGAGCCCTTTTGCTTAGGCCTTAATCTGCGGACGCTTGGGATCCGGCCAGTCGATGTGGAAGAATTCGCCGCGGGGCTTGTCCGTGCGTTCGTAGGTGTGCGCACCGAAGTAGTCGCGCTGACCCTGGAGGAGGTTCTGCGGAAGACTTTCCGTGCGGTATGAGTCGAAGTACGAGAGCGCCGAACCGAGGGTTGGGACGGGAATGCCGTGCTTCACCGCGAGGGCGATGACTTTGCGCCAGTTCTTCTGGGCCTTCTTGACGGTCTTCTTGAAGTAGGGGTCGAGGAGGAGATTCGCGAGGCGGGGCTTCTTTTCGAAAGCCTCGGTGATCTTCTGCAGGAAGCGGGCCCGGATGATGCAACCGCCGCGCCAGATCTTGGCGATTTCGCCGAAGTGCAGCTTCCACTTATATTCGTTCTGCGCTTCGCGCATGAGCTGGAAGCCCTGGGCGTAGGAGCAAATCTTAGAGCAGTAGAGGGCGTCGCGAATCTGTTCGATGATCTTAGCCCGGTCGGGCTTGGTCATTGCGCGCTTTGGACCGCGGAGCGCCTTGGCGGCAGCGACGCGTTCTTCCTTCACGGCGGAGAGGCAGCGAGCGAAGACGGCTTCGGCGATGGTCGGGGCGGCGACACCCATGTCGAGGGCGTTGGCACTCGTCCACTTCCCCGTGCCTTTCTGGCCAGCCGTGTCGAGGATGACGTCGACGAGGGGGACGCCCGTCTCGGGGTCCTTCTGCTTGAGCACCTTGGCGGTGATTTCGATGAGGAAGGAGTTCAGGTCGCCTTGGTTCCACTCTTCAAAGGTGGTGCCGATTTCATCAGGGGTCATGCCGAGGAGGCCGCGCATCAGGTCGTAGGCTTCGCAGATCATCTGCATGTCGCCGTACTCGATGCCGTTGTGGACCATCTTGACGTAGTGGCCGGCACCATCCGGGCCGATGTGCGTCACGCAAGGCACGCCGCCCTTGATGGGCTGGCCAGGCTTGGCACCAGTGAGCTCGACGCCAGTGACGGCATCAACCTTGGAAGCGACGGCTTCCCAGATGGGCTTGAGTTCAGCCCAAGCAGCGGGGTCGCCCCCGGGCATGAGGGATGGCCCAAAGCGGGCGCCTTCTTCACCGCCGGAGACACCGGAGCCGATGAAGCGGAGGCCCTTGGCCTTCAGTTCCTTTTCGCGACGGATGGTGTCGGTCCAGAGGGCGTTGCCGCCGTCGATGATGATGTCGCCTGGTTCAAAGACGGCAGCGAGTTCATTGATGACCGCGTCCGTCGGGGCACCGGCCTTCACGAGGATGACGGCCTTGCGGGGCTTCTTGAGGGAAGCCGCGAAGTCCTTGATGGACGGGTAGCCCGAGAGCTTCCCTGGGGTCTTCGGGTTCTCCTTGATGAATTCGTCGGTCTTGGCGGTCGTGCGGTTGTAGACCGAGATCGCAAAGCCGTGGTCGGCGATGTTGAGGGCTAGGTTTTGACCCATGACGGCCAGACCAATGAGACCAATGTCGGATTGCATAAGTGAGGTGCATCGCAACCCCCCCCGCCCTTGGAGGCAAACCAGAAAGAGCGTTTTCGGGGGTTTCGAGGGCTTTTTAGGGGGTGGGGGATGGGGAAGCCCTTTCCCCTCGCCACCCTCCGAGCGCTTCCTTCTATAGAAGAGGTCATGTCACAGCTCGTCGGCAAACGTATCACCCTCGGGGTCACCGGCTCCATCGCCGCCTATAAGGCCGCCGACCTAACCTCCCAGCTCATCAAATACGGGGCCGAGGTCCAGGTCGTCATGACCAAGAGCGCCGCCCAGTTCATCACCCCGATGACCCTGCAGATTATGTCCCGCCGCCCAGTGGCCATCGATATGTGGGAAGAGGGCCGCAACTCCCAGCCGAGCCACATCGAAATTGCCGATTCTTCGGATCTCTTATTGGTCGCTCCTTTGACGGCTAACACGATGGCCGAGTTCGCCCATGGCTTGGCGCCCGACCTGTTGACCTCGATTTACCTAGCGACCCGCGGCCCGGTGCTGCTGTGCCCCGCCATGAACGGTAAGATGTACGAACACCCCGCCACCCAGGCCAACCTGCAGACCTTGCGCTCCCGCGGCCATGCGGTGGTCGACCCGGCAGAAGGCATGTTGGCCTGTGGCTACGAAGGCCTTGGTAAGCTCGCGCCGGTCGACGAGATCGTCGCCCGCGTGCTGCTCATCCTCGGCTAAGCCATGGAGGCGGTCGCGCTGCGGGAACGCCTGCGGGCCGAAGCTCTAGCGATGGGGTTCGATGTGTTCGGCGTTGCGCCCGTCCACGCCGATGTTCGCGCTGATTATTTTCGTCAGTGGATCGCGGATGGCATGCATGGCGACATGGCCTGGCTGGCGAAGAACCCGGACCGCCGGACCGACGCCACGCGCGTACTCCCCGAGGCCCGGAGTATCATCGTGGTCGGGTTGAATTATTATCAACCCCATCCGCCCGCGGCCTACCGCATTGCGAAATATGCCCTCGGGGCGGACTACCACGATGTGATGCTCCGTCGGCTCAAGAAGTTGTGTGGCGTGATGCGTACCCTCGGCGGCGACCAGAAGCCCTACGTCGATACCGGGCCTGTCTTGGAGAAGCCACTCGCAGCGGAAGCCGGCTTGGGCTGGCAAGGCAAGAGCACCATCCTGTTGCAACGTGGGTTTGGGACGTGGTTATTTCTGGGAGTCATCCTGACGACGCTCGAGCTCGAGCCTTCGCAGAAGGAGGCCGACCGCTGCGGTACCTGTACGCGCTGTATCGATGCTTGCCCGACCGCCGCCATCGTCGCGCCCTATCAATTGGATGCCCGCCGCTGCTTGGCCTATCTGACGATCGAACACGACGGGCC
>CAIYAN010000339.1 GCA_903924185.1 uncultured Opitutia bacterium
GGATGCGGCGGGCTTCATCTGGGTGCATGGGGTGCAGGCCCAGACGCTTCATGAGGTTCATGTCCTCTTCGATGTCCGGGTTGCCCGTGGTCAGGAGCTTTTCGCCAAGGAAGATTGAGTTGGCGCCGGCGAGGTAGCAGAGAGCCTGCGTCTCGTCGTTCATATTGGCGCGGCCGGCGGAGAGGCGGACCATCGCCTTCGGCATCAGGATACGGGCCACGGCGATGGTGCGGACGAATTCGATGGTATCCACGAACTTGCGGCCGGCGAGCGGCGTGCCTTCAACCGCGACGAGCGCGTTGATTGGCACGGAGTCGGGCTGAGGGTCGAGCTGCGCGAGTTCGACGAGCATTTTGAGGCGGTCGTCTTCGGTCTCACCCATGCCGATGATACCACCAGAGCAGACTTCGAGGCCGGCCTTGCGGACATTCGAGAGGGTCTGCAGACGATCATCATAAGTGCGCGTGGTGATGATTTTCGAGTAGTGCTCGCGCGAGGTGTCGAGGTTGTGGTTATACACGTCGCACCCGGCCTGCTTGAGGCGCCCAGCCTGGGCTTCGCTGACCATGCCGAGAGTGCAACAGACTTCGAGGCCGAGCTCCTTCACGCCTGCGACCGTATTAAGGACGCTATCAAACTGCTTGCCGTCATTCACGCGGCGCCAAGCGGCGCCCATGCAGAAGCGGGTCGCACCACCAGCCTTAGCTTTACGGGCGTCGACGAGGATGGCCTGCGTCTCCATGAGGGCTTCGCTTTCGAGGCCGGTGTTATTGTGCACCGACTGCGGGCAGTAAGCACAGTCCTCGGGACAAGCGCCCGTCTTGATCGACTTGAGCGTGCAGAGCTGCACGCCGGCCGGATCTTGGTTGGCTTGGTGGACTTGCTGAGCCTTGAAAATCAGCGTGTTGAGCGGCAGGTCGTAGAGCGCGCGGGCGTCGGTGAGGGAGGGCATGGGGTTGTTGAAGGGGATAGGGGATAGGGGTTGGGGGAGAGGGGGTAGCGGTTAGGGGATGGTAGATAGATTACGGAGTACGGAGTTCAGATTACGGATTTTAGGAGAGATTACTGAATCGAGTACGGAGTGCTGGGTCGATTGCTGAGTCGATGAAGAGGCAGGGTTGGAAGTGTAGTCTATATCGGTTCAGGACTCTGTACTCTGTCATCAGTACTCAGTACTCCAAGCCCGTCAGGGTATCCTCCATTGCGAGGTGGACGGCACGGACGAGGTGCTTCACTTCATCGGCTTGGATGGAGATGGGTGGGACGAAGAGGATCGAGTCGCCCAAGGGGCGAATGATGAGGCCGTGACGACGGGCAGCGAGCGCGACACGGTAGCCCGCTCGGGTATCGGTCGGCCAGTGCTCGGCGGCGACGGGCTTGAATTCGACCGAGCCCGTCAAGCCAACCTGACGGAACGTCCGCACGTGCGGGTGTCCGGCAAAGGCCGCCGCCATTTCACGGCCCAGCAGGTCAGCGCGCTCGGCGACTTGACCAGAGGCGAGCATCGGACGCAGTTTACGCAGCGAGGCGCGGGCCACGGCGCACCCGAGCGGGTTGCCCGAGAAGGTATGGCCATGGAAGAAGGTCTTACCTTCGGAGAACTTTCCGAGGAAGGCTTCGTAGATCTTTTCGGACGTCAGCGTCGCGGCGAGCGGCAGGTAACCGGCAGCGAGGCCCTTCGCGAGGCAAAGAAAATCAGGCACGACGCCTTCCAACTCGGCGACGGTGAGGGCACCGAGGCGACCAAAGCCCGTAAAGACTTCGTCTAAGATGAGGTGCACGCCATGCTTACGGCACAAGGCAGCGACTGCCTGCACGAAGCCAGCAGGCTGTTGGACCATCCCGGCGGCACCCTGCACGCGCGGCTCCAAGATAACGCAGGAGGTCGTGGTCGCATCGCGGACCAAGAGGGCTTCGAGCGCAGTGAGTGACGCCGTGGAATCGGAGTAGGCGACCTGACCCGCGCATTCGGAATGCACCGGGGCGGGGAACGTCTGCGCCGCGAACAACCAAGGCGCGAAACGCTCGTGGAACTCCGAGCGACCGCCGACGGACATCGTGCCGAACGTATCGCCGTGGTAGGCACCTTCCATCGAGATCACCCCGCGCTTGGATTCCTTA
>CAIYAN010000340.1 GCA_903924185.1 uncultured Opitutia bacterium
ACCTGCGAGGCCTGCCAGTAAGCACCATTGCTTCGGTCTTCAATTAGGGGCGGCCGTGCGGCCGCCCCTTTTATTTGGGCTGGTCCTCAAGGTTGCCTTTTCACGCCCGCTCGCCTTCCATCTCCCTATGTCTTCCTCCCTGCTGACTTCTGCCGGCGAAGTCCTCGTGCGTACCCGCGACGAATCCTTCGCCGAGCTCGCCCGCCGCATCCATGCGCTGGCGGTGCGTGGTCCGGCGACCGTGGCCCTCAGCGGCGGCTCCACCCCGAAGGCTTTCTACGCTTGGGCGGTGGCCAACGGTGCGTTGTCAGCGCAGACGTTGGAGCGCATTACTTGGCATGTAAGCGACGAACGCTGCGTCCCCCTGAGTTCCGATGACTCCAACTTCGGGCATGCCGCCCGTGGGTTACTCGATCCTTTGCAGGTACCGGCCGCCCGTCGCCAGCCTTGGCCCGTGGAGTTGACACCAGCCGCCGCCGCGGCCGCCTATGACGCTGTCTGGCAGGCCCAGCCAAATAAGGCCTACAACCTTTGCGTGCTGGGTCTAGGGGATGACAGCCACATTGCCTCGCTCTGGCCACAGTGCCCCCTTATCGGGGCGCCCGGCCTACCGCGCTTCGTCGCCACCGAGTGGCCGGGCCGCGGTTGGCGCCTGACTATCACGGAAGTTGGCTTGGCCCAATGCGGCTCGGTCGTCGTACTCGTCAACGGTCAGTCCAAAGCGGCCGCTTTACTGAGCGTCTGTGCAGGTGAATTCGACCCCGCCCGTTATCCTGGCCAAGTCTTGCGCGCCTTAGCGCACAAGGTCACTTGGCTGGCGGATGCGGAAGCGGCGTCGGCACTGTAAGCGGCGCCGGGTTCGTCTCTACGACCGTTTCCTTCGGCAAGGGGCCTTGCACCGCAAGCCCTGGGCCGACGACCATGATGAAGCGTCTCGCGGGCGAGAGAATGGTCTTCGTTGAGCAATCAGGCTGCCATTTCTGTCCGTCCAAGTAATCGAGCGTGAGGTGGGCGCTCGTACGTTCCGTCGCAATGAACGGGATGACGCCGGACTTCCCTGGGTCGACTTCGCCGACTTGGTCGTTCAGCCGGCAACGTAGACGCTTGTCCGATAGGTTGAGTAGACAGGCGGAACCCCAAGGAAAAACCTCGAGGTCAGCGGGCACGAGCCAGGCGTGCATGGAGGCGGGGTGTTCGCCTTGCATCACTAAGATGAAGCGTTGGCCGGCCTTCGGAAACGGAAAGGTCGCCACCTGCTTGGCTTGCGGGGCGTTCGCCACCCATAGCTCCACCGATGCGCAGGGCGGGACGACCGCGTTGGTGATGATGGCACCAGCCTGTGCCTGCAGCGGGATGGCTTGCTGGGTTGGTTGCGTGACCAGGTAGACTTTCCCGCCAGGGTTGCCTGCCCAGCAGGCCTGAATGACCAAGGAACCCTGAGCTTCAGCCGCTGGCGGCGGCGCCGCGGTTTCTTCGGCCCATAGATGCGGCAGCGCGCAGAGGCTAAACCAGAATAGCCTCATTTGATCACAGGCTTACCGTTGGTGGGCGGTGCAACCACCGGGGCCACTGGCTCCACGCTCTCGATGCTCCGGCTTTCAAAGAGTGGATGACCATCCGCCGAGACACCCGTTTGTAGGATGAAGACCAAGGAGCGACGGTTGGGTCGGCCCGCAATCTTGGTGCCCAAAATCGGCTCGAGGCCGTTGTTCGGGAGTAATGCCGCCAGCTTGATGTGGCTCGTCATGCGTTCGCGGAAGATGACGGGGAGCAGATCGGAGCTGCCAGGGGCAAGCCGGAAGCCCTTAGCATCGATTTCGCCGGCTAACGTCGAAGCCGAAAGGTTGACCACGCGAATGGAGCCATACGGAAAGCGACCAGCCTCATAATCAAAGGCCCGGCCAGCGCACGAGCCATCCGGAGCCATCAGGAGCAGGACGCCGATGTCGGGAGAGTCAGGTAAAGCCAAGGAGGCAAAAGGCGCCCAGTCGTCTGCCGTTTCTTTTTTCACGGGTTCTGGCTTAGCCTTGGGGTCTGGCTTCGGCGTCGTGCTTTGTGCGTAGAGTTTATCGGGGTCAAAGGCCTCTATTTTCTGCGCCGCGCCTTTCTTGCGCACAATGACCAACTGCGCGGGTCCGCGATATTCCTTGGAGAGGTCGAGGTTCATCTCCAACGCCACGAAGGGGATGATTTCCTTGCCCTGGACGATGGCTAACTCGACGCGTTCCGACGGGTTGGCCCACCAGGCGAGTCGCAAGGTGCACTTACGTTCGGGGGGCGGTTCGGGCGCGGCCCCGAGCGAGAGGGCGGTGGCGAAGAAAAGGAAGAGGCGCATACGTTCAGATGTCGGAGTCACGGAGCCAGCGGACCGCAGTGATCTTAAAACGGCGACCGAGTAAGTTGTTCACGCGGCTGGCGTCCTTATTGCGTACCCAGCGTTCCATGATCGGGGAAGTCGCGTAGTTGGTGATCGAAGGGGATCGGTAGCCCCCAAACCCACCCCCGCCGCCATTATTGTCGCCGCCGGAACCGCCGCCGCCCGGCACGGTGATGCTGCTGCCGACGGGCAGGGCGCCGATGGCCACGGTGGGCTCGCGGTCGTCGGGAATCAGTAGCTCCGGCATGCGCTGGACGGTGAGTTCGACCCAGGCCTTACCGGCAACTTCGCCGTTAGCGTTGAGGCTTTCGCCGTACGCTCGGACGACAAACGTATCGCCGCGGACAGTTAGGGAAGGTCCAATGGCATTGAGTACCTGCATCTGCAGGAGGTGCGAATGGGAGCCGGCTTGCGCGGGGAACGCGCCCGTGCCTTGGCTGTTGGACGACATCGAATAGGCAGCCGGGTCGAAGGCCTTCGCCTGCGGGAAGCGACCGCCGGCAGTCGTAACTTTCGTGGCAAAGCCTTCCTTCATCTTGCCTGAAGCCACCGCGTAATCGTTTAGGCCAGAGGCGTCGATGGCTGCCTGGAGCGGACCTTTCAGGCCGGTGGCTTGGTTGGTGAGCCGACGATTAACAAAGTCAGCGATGCTCATGAACGGCCCGCGCCGCCGGACTTCAATAACGATATTATCAGCGAGCTTATCGATTTCGGCGTCGGTCAGGCTATGGAATTTTAAACCCCAATAGGAGCCCGCGCCTTGCGTGTCCGTGGTGTTGGGCGGGATGCCAAAACGGCTGAATGTCGAAGTACCCGGGGTGTCGACGCCGCGGAGCG
>CAIYAN010000341.1 GCA_903924185.1 uncultured Opitutia bacterium
CCGTTTTCGCCCATCAGGGCATGGACCTCGCCGGGGTGGAAATCGATCGAAACCTCCTGCAGAACGGACAGACCTCCGAAGGTCTTGGTCAGTTGGCAGGCACGGAGCATGGTGGTTTACTTCGCCGGCGGGACGATGGTCGGTACGTCGCCCGCTACTTCCTTGGGCCAAGCCGTCAAAGGGCGGATCTCCAGGCGACGATACTCGCAGGCAGCGGCTTCGGATTGAATCTGGAGCTTACCGGCCTTGAGCGGGATGTCTTGGTCGGAGCCCTTTTCACGGTAGCGCGAATTAAGGATGACGTTCACGGTCCGACCGTTCAGGCGGAACACCGCGTTGCCGTTCAGGGAGCAGACCTCGACGACGTTCCATTCGCCCGCAGGCTTCTCTTGGTAATCGGTGCCGTGCCAGACGCGTGACTTCATCATACGTACGGGGGCTTTGGGGTCGTAGACGACCGTCTTACCTTCATCGCGGGCAGGCACGTCGATAATCGCGCCAGCGATCGGCCACCAATCGCCCGTGTCGCCTTCTTGGACTTGGCATTCTTGGCTGCGCATCCAGTTCTTGCCGCCCGCACCGTGTTCGCCGACGCAGTAGATTAAGATCCCGTTGTCGCGGACCGCGTTGAGGCGGGGCTCCCACTTCTTCGTGCCCCAACGCTGTTGCGTGCGGAGGTGGAAGTTGTCGTAGGACTTCAGAGACGTCAGGCCGCCGAAGACTTGGCCGGTGATATGCAGGACTGGTTCGCCGTCGACGAGTTTAACCGAATAGACGTTGAGCGGGTCGCGGTTGAGGCCGAGTACGGGGTCTTCTTTGGCGGTGGCACCACGGACGTAGCCGGGCACCTCATAGGAACGATGCGGCACGCCCAGCCACTTCTCCCACTGTGATAATTTCTCATCGAGCAGCGGGGTGAAGGCCGGTTCTTCCGCGGCGAAAGCCGCCACGGTTAAACCACACAGTAAAAACAAGAGTCGCATCGCAGCGGGCTTAGCGGACGTCGCGCCAGAGCCACTTGAGGGCTTCGGGCATCAGCATGCCGCCATGACGGCCGTCGTGCGTGCCTTCGCCCATGACGAACTGGTAATCGTAGCCCTTGGCCTTCCAGGCATCGGCCATCTTCTGATTGGCTTCCGGCCAGACGCCGAATTCGTTGGTCAAGTCGTGCGAGCCATCTTGGGAGTAGATGCGGATATCCTTCTTGGGGCTGTCCATGACCATCTGGGGAAACTGGTTGCCGCCGACTTCCTTACCCTTGGAGATCACGCCACGGATATTGGTGAAACTGCCGATGGTCGTGAAGACCTTGCTGAAGGCATCCGGACGCTGCCAAGCGGCGTTGAAGGCGCAGATACCGCCCGAAGAAGCACCGCCGATGGCGCGACGCTTGGGGTCCTTGGAGATCTTGTAATTCTTGGCTTCGACGAGCGGGATCATCTCTTCGAGCAGGAACGTGACATACTTGTCGGTGACGTTGTCATACTCGAAAGAACGGTTCGACTTACCGAGCGGCTTGCCATCCTTGCCCTTGCCGGTGGGGTTGTTCTTGTCGGGGGCGAAACCCGGATTGATGAAGAGCGCAATGGTCACGGGCATCTTGCCTTCGGCGATTAAGTTATCGAAGACCGTCGAGACGCGCCAGTTACCCTTGGGTCCGATGTAGCCCATGCCGTCTTGGAAGACCATGAGGCAGGCCTCTTTCTTACCGTCGTATTGGGCAGGGACGTAGAGCGCCCAGTCGCGACCGTAACCGGGGAAGGTTTTCGAGTCGTCGAGATGGAATTTGGTGATGGTGCCCTTGGGCACGTTGGACTTCTCCTGGGAATCAGGCCCGAGGACATACTGCGCATTCCAATCTTTGGTCGGGGCAGCGTTGGCCTTGGGGGCAGCGGTCTGGGCGGAGGCCACGGAGGCCAGCCCGGCCAGTAGGCAGGGCAGGAGGGTGCGGAGGGAGCTCATGGGGGTCTGGTCAATGAAGCAGAGCCCCCGAGGGTGACAAGCCCAAGTGCCTTACTTCGTCGGTTCTTGGCCGACTTTCCGCAGGTGCCAGATTTCAGGGAAACGCCAGTGGGTTAGGCCCATCACCCCAAAGGTCGCCAAACCCCCAAAGACCACTGAATTGACGGTCCCCAGTAATCGGGCCGCCAGTCCTGATTCGGCCATCCCTAATTCATTGGAGCACCCGATGAAGACGGCGGTCACCGCAGAGACGCGCCCCATCATCTCAGGCGGGACGGTCGTCTGCAGGATGGTTTGGCGGATGATGACGTTCACGGCGTCCGCCGCGCCCGAGATGAGGAGGAATAAGAACGACAGAACGAAGGCGGCTTGGAGGCCGAAGCCGAGCTCGCTGGCGAGCGGGATGGAAAGTCCGAAGCCGATGATGCAGATTCCGAAGACCGCAAAGGACGCATAGAGGGCGGGGCCAGCCCGCTCGAGGGGCGGGCGGATGATCAGGTAAATCGACATGAGCACGGCACCCATCGAGGTCGCGGCACGGAGGAGGCCAAAGCCTAATTCGTCGACCCCGAGCATCTGGGTGAAAATCGGCAGCAGGGCGACGGCCCCACCGAGGAGTACGGCGAAGAGGTCCATCGTGAATGCGCCAAGCATGATGCGGTGGTTGCACATGAAACGAATCCCCGCCGAGAGGCTTTGTAAAATTGGCTCAGGGGTCCGCGACTGCAGGAGCTGCGTCGGCTTCAGCAGGCTGGTGGTAACGAGCGAGCCGGCGAAGCAGCCCAGCATGATTCCATAAGTTAGGGGTTCCCCACCGAGCCAGAGCAGTAGACCAGCGAGGCCGGGGCCGATGACGCAGGCGAGTTCGAAGAGCGTATTGCGCCAGCGGACGCCGCTCGGGATGAGTTCGCGTGGGATGAGCTCGGCGATCATCGCCTGACGGGCGGTGGTGAGGAAACTACGGGCCAGGCCGCCCAGCATGACCAGCGCGTAAAGGCAGGTCAGCTGCACCCAGATCTCTAATTTGAGGAGGCTCTGGGCAAATAGCCCCAACCCTAATAACGTCATGGCAGCAATGGCCCAGAGTGCGATGCGTCGGCGGTTATGCGTGTCGGCGACATGACCGGCAAAAAGAAC
>CAIYAN010000342.1 GCA_903924185.1 uncultured Opitutia bacterium
GCCTACCTCGAAGCCGTCGGCCTCGGTGCCACTGGTCGCGAAGTCGAACTCTATGCAACCCTCAGTAAGACCATGGGCGGCGACCCTGCCACCTGGAGTGACGCCTTCGCTGGCCTGACCTGGCGTCTGCACGTGCCTGCGGGCGTTGCTGGCATCCGTGCCCGCCTTGCTTCTGGTAAGTTGGATGCTGCCCAGACCAAGCAGATGGTCACCGCTTTGGCTTTCACCAATAGCCCCGAGGCCGTCGGTGCGATGGTCGAGCTCTCCCAACGCAAGGAACTGAAGGAAATCGCCACCTGGTGGCTGAATAGCCGTAAGGGTAACGATTGGAAGGGCTTCGAAGTCGACAAGATCCTGAAGGCCCGTGGCCTCTACGACGCTAATCAGGTTAAACTGACGGCGAGCGATTTCCCCGCTGAGCCCGCTGGTACGAAGGCCCTCTCGTCCGTCGAAACCATCGCCAAGCTCAAGGGCGACCCGAAGCTTGGCGCTGCCGCGATCGCCGTCTGCTATACCTGTCACCGCATTGGTGAACAGGGCATAGAGTATGGCCCGAACCTGACGACCTTCGGTCGCCAACAGTCGGCCGAGACCATCATTCAGGCAATCGCCCAGCCTTCTGTGGCCATCTCGCACGGCTACGAAGGTTCGCGCCTCGTGACCAAGGATGGCCTCATCATCACGGGCATGGTGCTCACGCAGGGCGACCCCACGATGATCAAGTGCGTCGGTGGCACCATTCAGACTATCCCGGCCGATCGGATCAAGTCGGTCGAGAAGCTGGAGAAGTCGCTCATGTATTCGCCGGCCATGCTCGGCTTGACCGATCAAAGCGTGGCCGACCTCACGGCCTACCTCAAGAGCCTCTAAATAATAGAGTGCTTTTATAACACCCGCCCCGGCTGAGCGTCCCTATCGGACTTGCCCAGGTCGGGGCGGGCCTGTTTTGTGCTGGTATGTTGAGACTGTTATTGGCGTTAGGTGCGTTCCCATTCCTGGCGGGGGCCGCGGGCGATCCCGGTCCGTCGCCTCGCCCGATTCCTGAATACCATGAAGCCATGTCGGGCGACCGGGAGGCCCAAGAGCGCGTCGGACGATACTACATGGAAATGTATGCTAAGGGCGGCCTGCACCAGCACTTTGAGGATGGCATGGGTTGGTTTCGTAAATCCGCCCGTCAGGGTTATTTTGTGGCCATGCGCGATATTTTTGTGGCTCGCCTCGACGGGAAGCCGGCCGACCGCGACGTCAAGGAAGCGAACGAATGGCTCCAGCGCCTGCATGAGAGTGGTCGCGTCGAAACCGGCTATGCGGCCCGCTTAGCCTTGCTGTATGCTTCCGGTGAACTGGGCGTGGTCGATAATCCCAAGGCCTATTTCTTTTGTCTCATCCAGCGCATGACTGGGTTGACTCCCCATGAAGTCGGCAAACTGCAGGCGCGGCTCAAGGCGGAGCTCAAGCCCGAGCAGGTCGCCCAGGCGGAGAAGGATGCCTACGATTGGTGGGAAGACCGCAATAAGCCAGCCCGGCCC
>CAIYAN010000343.1 GCA_903924185.1 uncultured Opitutia bacterium
GATGGGGTCCCTTTCGGGACGGTGAAGGACTGGGCCGACATGGACGCATTGACCTCGGTGCAAGGGTTTCGCGCGGTACGTTTTATTCGTCAGAATGCCGGCAAGGGTCGGCCGTTCTTTCTCTACTTGGCGACCTCGATGCCGCACACGCCCCTGGGCGCGTCGAAGGAGTTTAAAGGTAAGGGAGCTTCCCCTTACGCAGACACGATGGCTGAGATTGATGCGCAGGTCGGCAATATCATGGATACGCTCCGTGAAACCGGCGTGGAAAAGGACACCCTCGTTATCTTCACCAGCGACAATGGTCCGTGGTTGAACTTCGGCCGCCACGCAGGCTCGGCGGGACCTTTCCGTGAAGGTAAGGGCACCACGTGGGAAGGCGGCGTGCGCGTCCCTTTCATCATTCGCTGGCCTGGGGTGGTGCCGGCGGGCAAGGTGACCCCAGCCCTGGCCGGTAATCTCGATGTCCTCCCCACGTTAGTCGAAGCCTGCGGAGCCACCAAGCCGGCCCTTCCCATCGACGGTCAGTCTTTCCTCGCTGTTGCTAAGGGTACTTCGGCCAAAGCCCGCGAGAACTTTGCCTACTACTACGGCGATAAGCTCGAGGCCGTGCGCGTCGGCAAATGGAAGTTACATCTCCCGCACACCTATCGCAGCTACGAGAACATCGTACCCGCCGCCGTCGATGGTAAGCCGGCGAAGTATAATCAAGGCAAGGTGGAGTGGGAACTTTACAATCTCGAGTCCGATGAAGCAGAGCGCACTGACGTCAGTGCGACGCATCCTGAGGTCGTGGCCGAACTGAAGGCCTTTGCGGAAGCGGAGCGTAAGCGCATGGATGAAGCCAAACGCCCGGTTGGTCGGGTCGGTAACTAAGCACCTTTAGTCAGCGACCAGATGCGGGCGGCCATGATAGCCGTCCCGGCAATGGCGATGAGCAGTCCGAGGACGCGGCGAAGTGTAGTCGTCTCCAGACGAGCCCGGGCGAGGACCCAGAGTACTCCAGCCGTTGCCAGGATGATGGCGGCCTGAGCGGCTTCGACGCCCACGTTGAAGCCCAATAAGAGCTTGGCGAGGTCCCCCGTGCCGATGTCTTGGAGCTTGTCCGCGGCGGCGGCAGCGAAGCCCAGCCCATGGATGAGCCCGAAGACTAGAGGTACGACGACGAACGCGGTCTGCGCAGGCTTCTGGCGGTAGGCCAGGTAGCCACCGAAGGCGATGGTGGCCGCAATAATGGGTTCAATCCAATTTCCGATAGGGGGAATGGCGCCGGTGACCACGAGCGTGAGCGTGATGGCGTGGCCGAGGGTGAAGACGAGTGAACGCTTGAGGGCTTCGCCGATAGAGGCGGCAGCCAACATCATCGCCAGCATGAAGAGACAGTGGTCCCAGCCGTCAGGGATGACATGCTCGAAGCCTTCGCGGAGGAAGCCACTTAAGGTAAAGTGGACTTCGCCGATTTTGAAGAGCCCCTTTTCGCCGGGGGCGACGGTCATCAGGACCTGCGAATCCATCCCGCGTCGAAGGTTGGTAATGACCGACCCAAGGGCCTCGGGGTAGACGACTTCGACGATGCCCGTTTCACGCGGAATCTTAGCGCGCAGACGCGCCGTCATGATCACTGGGTAGCGATCGGCCTCGCCTTGTTGCTTGGAGAGAGACTGGACCTCGGCGGCCGTGGGGAAGCCCACCAGCTCGAGCGAGACCGCGACGCCATCGGCATAGACCCGCGTACCGCGGAGAAAATCCTTAGGCGCCTGGGCGGCGGCGGCCGCAAGGCGACCAGGTTCGAACATTAAGGCGTCGAGTTCCTTAATCGTCGCTTCCTTGGGATGTTTGCCGACGTAGAACGAAGGCGCGTCAAACTTGACCTTAAAATCAAAGACATACTCATCGTCGATGACGCCGATGCAGTAAGCCTCCTTCCACTCGGGATGCGCCGACAGCGAAGCCGTGAGGAGGAGGAAGACCGCGAGAAAGAGTGAACGGACAAGGGAC
>CAIYAN010000344.1 GCA_903924185.1 uncultured Opitutia bacterium
AAGAGTATCTGGGGTCCGGAACAGAAAGCCTGGTTCAAACGCACTGTAAAAGAGAGTACCGCCACCTGGAAAGTGTTGGTTTCGCCCACCCCCATGGTTGGCCCCGATCGCCCCAATAAGCGCGACAACCATGCCAACGAAAACTTCGCCCACGAAGGCGACGAGCTTCGCGGCTGGATGCAGGCCAACGTCCCGGACAATTTCTTCGTCGTGTGCGGCGATCGCCATTGGCAGTACCACTCCGTCCACCCCGTCAGCGGCGTGCGCGAGTTCGGCGTCGGCCCGGCCAGCGACGCCCATGCGAGCGGTTCGCCGGGCTATAACGCCAAGTACCACAAGTTCCACCGCGTTGAAGGCGGCTTCCTGGCGGTTTCTTTGGAGCGCGTCGGAGCCGAGAGTCGCCTTCGCTGCGAACTGCGTAACGTCAAGGGCGAGGTCGTACACGCCTGGGACGCCAGCCGAAAAGTTTAAGCGCGGTCAGACGATCTTGCAGTGAATCCAGATGTCTTCGTGCGTCTGGTAGATTGCGCACAGGCGATGGTAGCCGTCAGCGATGACGACTTTCCCATTAGCTGGGTCGCGCACGAGGAGCAAGGGAGAGAGATGAATGCTCTTACGGATCTTTTTCTGGGTCAGCTTCACATGGGAATTACTTATCCCGAGTAAGGATAACTGGGAGGCGCGGAAGATATCCTTGGCTTTGAACTCCACGAGCTTGGCCTTGCGTAGCCGCGCGACCAACCGGGCGGCCTCGGCTTCGGGGTATAAGAGGCTCAGGTACGAAAGAGCCGCGGGGTAGTTCTTATCTTCAGGGGCGGGTAGCCAAGCAATCTTCTCGGGTTTGGACATGGTAAGGATGTTTTAGCGTTGTTCCGCCTTGGCCTTCACGTGGTTCATCACGCGAAGTTGGACCTGGCCGACGATGTGGCGCGTCCAGATATTCCAGTAGGTCGCGGGTGTGATCGTGAGCAGGTAACGGCTAGTGCCCGTCAGGCGGGTGCGGCCGTCGGTCAGGGCTTCGAGGCGGAAGCCGCCTTCGAGGCTCGTGTAGGTCGTATGCAAGTGTGCCCCATCGAGCTCTTGCCCGAAGAACGTGGCTTCGCGCATGGCCGCTGGCGTGTCGAGAACGATGAACTGGAGTTCCTGTTCTGGCTTCCAGACGGAAATACGTTCCGGCATATCGCCCGTGCTGAGTCGGCAGACGCGCGCGGCCCCGACGCCGCCTTCTCCAACCACGTAGGTCTCGAGCGGGTGGGCGACGCCGAATACGAAGAGGGGTTCCGTCGGAGCCGGGAGGTCACGGATATCCTTGAGCTGCTTCCAGACTTCGGCGGGGGAAGCCTGGATGATGACCTCGGAGGTGACGATATCTTCGAGCGGCGCAGGTGGCGTGACGCTTTCGCCGACGGCACAGACAATCACCGCCAGCCAAGCGGCGGATTGTACCTGATAGGCCGGCCGCGAGGTCAACGTGGCGAGCCAGTGGCCCAGTAACGCCCCGATGATGCCCAGCAGGCCCACAAACGGGGCGGCCATCAGGATGCAGATGACGCCCTCCATGGCGGCGAAGCCTAGGATGGTAAGAATCGCGGTGAGGGTCAGGAAGGCGGCGCCGATGCTTTGGGATAGCGTGCGGCCCGCACGGGCGGACAGGAAGCCCGCAATACCGGCGGTCACTAACGGTACGATGACGAGGAGGGAAAGACTCAGGTATTTCTGTTGGTTGAGTTGTGGGAAGAGTTTCATTTCCACCAAAGCGGTCAGGCCGGAAATCATGGCCCAGCAGAGCAAGGCTGGCACCACGAGCTGGCCGGCCAGCTTTTCGGAGGTACCGGGCTGCCCGGTTTCATCTTCATCGGAAGCCGTACCAAGCCAGAGCGCGATACCGAGACCAAGGATGGGGACGCAGCTAAACAGGGCCCACAGCGCGGCGAAGTCGGAGCGCAATCGTACCGCGCGTCGGTAAGCAATCCAGGCCGTCAGTAGCAGTGCGACCGCCGCGACGCCGAGGACGATGAAATCGTAAGTCCGATCGGGAGGAGTGACGGCGAGGTCACGCTTCACGATGTTCATCTGCGCGTCCCAGAGCGCGGGGGTGATGCGGACGACCAGGAGCGAGTTGAGCAAGAACGCTAGGGGGACGCCAGTGAACAGGTAGCTCGCCCGGCTAGGGAAGGGAGGCTGCGCTGGCGCGGTTGC
>CAIYAN010000345.1 GCA_903924185.1 uncultured Opitutia bacterium
GCTTCGCCGATTTCGCGGGCTTCGGCCATGATGGCTTGGCCTTCGGGCTTCATCATGCCGGCGAACATCGCACGCTGCAACTTGGCTTGGTCGCCGCCGGAGATTTCTTCGACCATCTTCTTGGTCTCTTCACCGAAGGCCTTCGCGCGGGCTTTGAATTCTTCCTTGGCGATATCGTCCTCGGACTTCACCGCAGTAGCCGGCGTCTCAGTGGCACGCGGAGCACGCGCCTTGGCGACCGGGGTAATCTTTTCAGGCGCCGCTGGCTTCGCTACCTCGACGGCGACGGGTGCCGGAGTCGGGAAAGCGTAACGGGCGATCAAAAAGCCACCCCCGAGGCCGAGGGCGAGAATGAGGACAAGCGTGGTTTTGGACATAGGGGTGTGATTTAGGCTTAAACAAGAAACCCAGCGTCCGAAGAATGTTAAGGCTAATCGCCAAAAACCCGCCGACCGCCCCCTCTCAAACGATTGCATTCCCCCATTCAATGGCTTGGATGTGCCCAACCCCATGAAAGAGTCGAACCCCACCCCCGACCCCATCCATTCGGATGCGTTCTTGGCGCGCTTGATGAGCGGCCAGCTCAAGCTCTCCATCGCCTGTGCCTTCTGCTTCATCGTCGCGCTGGTCGCCCTCCCCTTGTTGAACTACTTCCAACCGGAGTTCATGGCCCAACGCATCTATGGCTTCACCCTCACATGGTTGATCTTGGGAGTGCTGTTCTTCCCGTTTGTCTGGATTATCTCCTTCGTCTTCATCCAGCGCTCCATCGCCCTCGAGGACTCCGAAGCCAAAGCCGCCCTGGACGGCCTGAAGAAATAACATGAGCGCCCTCCTCGCCTTTCTCGCCGCGGCCGAGCCCGCCGCCAAGGGAATTGACCCTTGGATCGCCTTCTTCTCGTTGATCACGGTTGTGATTACCGTCGGTATGGGCTTCTGGACCGCTGGTAAGTCCAAGAGCGCCGGCGACTTCTTCGTCGCGGGCCGCTCGGTGTCCGTCGGCTGGAACGCCTCCGCCATCTCGGGCGAATACCTCTCCGCCGCTTCTTTCATGGGCGTCGCTGGCATGGTTATGCTCAATGGCTACGATGCGCTGTGGTATCCGGTCTGCTACGCGTGCGGCTACCTCTTCCTGCTGCTCTTCATCGCCGGCCCGCTGCGTCGGTTCGGTGCCTACACCATCCCAGACTTCGCTGAAGGCCGCTACGACTCACCTCTATTCCGCAAGATTGCGGTCTGCTTCGTACTCTTCATTGGCTTCTTCTACACGATGCCGCAGATGAAGGGCGCGGGCACCACGCTCGCCTACATCTTCCCCGGCCTGCACTACTCTGTCGGGGTCATCGTCGTCGGTGCCGTCATCACGCTCAACGTCTCGCTCGGCGGCATGAAAGGCATCACGCTCGTGCAGGCCTTCCAGTATTGGCTCAAGGTCTTCGCTATCACCGTACCGATCTTCGTGATCGCCGCCATCGTCGGTCACTACCAGTCGCACCTCGAAGCCAATAAGACCGCCCAAGAAACCGTCGCGGCCGCTCCCGCTGGCATCGAACGCAAGGCCCTCCCCGCGAAGGCCCCCAAGGACGAGCAATGGATTGCTCCCTTCGGCAGCCTAACGACGAAGGCCGTCGACACCGCCATCGCGGCCGCCAAAACGCCCGAAGAAAAGGCCGCGCTCGAGGCGAACAAGAAGCCCTATTCCCTGCTCTACACCTACTCGCTAATCATCGCGCTCGTCTGCGGTACCGCGGGTTTACCGCACATCTTGGTGCGCTTCTATACGAACCCCGACGGCGTGGCTGCCAAGCGCACAACGATGTGGGTCATGATCCTCATCGGGGTCTTCTATGTTTTCCCGCCGATCTACGGCGTCATCGGCCGTTCGCTCACGCCGGAGCTCTACAACGCCGTCGGCTCGAAGGGCACGGATAAAGTCGTGCTCGAACTGCCGACGCTCCTCGCCGGCCGCGACTACCCGCTCCTCGGCTCCATCCTTTCCGGCATCACCTGCGCGGGCGCCTTCGCCGCGTTCATGTCGACCTTCTCCGGCCTGTTGGTCTCGATGTCCAGCGCCCTCGCCCACGACATCTATGGCCGCATGCTTAAGCCCGATGCTTCGCCCGAACAGCGCCTGAAGGCCTTCAAGTGGGCGGCGGTCATCATCGGTGTGGTTTCCGTCGGCCTCGGCACCCAAGTCGAGAAGCTCAATATCAATTACCTCGTCGGTCAGGCCTTCGCCATCGCAGCGGCCAGTTACTTCCCCTTGCTCTTCATGAGCGTCTGGTGGCGGGGTATGACCATGAAAGGTGCCGCCACGGGCATGCTCGCCGGCGGCCTCCTCGCCCTCGGCTCTATCTTCCTCACGACGTTATCCGATGTCTATGGCTTCGCGGGACTAGCTGACTTCTGGGTCGCCCACCCCCTCCTACGTATTCTCTGCGAACAGCCCGCCATCTGGGCCGTGCCGCTTTCGATCACGCTGATGATCGTCGTCTCCAAGGCCACCGCGGCGACCATCCCCGCGGATGTGCGCATGAAGATGCTCGTCCTCCACGCCCCGGAAGCCCTCGGCCTCAAGCAGGAGTACATCAAGGAACACGAAGTCCTCGGCGGCCACTGAGTCAGTACCGATGGGCGCTCTGATTGTATCGATTCTCTTTTTGGTCGGCCTGTTCTGGGTCGTCGAGCACCTGCTCGGCAATAAGCGGGGCCTGCCTTGGCGACGGCCGCGGATGCTAGTCGACCTCGGGCTTTACGTGTTCGACGCCATCATCACCAAGCCGATTAACTTAGTGGTGATCAGCGTGGCGGCCGTGGCGTTCCTGTTATCCGCAGATGTCATCTCATGGGAAGCGCTGAAAGCGGGTGAGTACCAAGGCTTCGGTCCACTCTCGCGGCTGCCAGGTTGGGCTCAGTTCCTGACCGCCTTTCTACTCGGTGACTTTCTGCTGTATTGGATACATCGCTGGTTCCACGGCAAGCGGCTCTGGCGCTTTCACGCAGTGCACCATAGCTCTGAAAAACTTGATTGGCTGAGTAGCGTCCGCGGGCACCCCGTGAATGACATCCTTGCCAACGCGATGCTCTTCTTCCCCTTCCTACTATTCGGCTTCGGACCAAGTGCCGCCGCGGGCGCGGGCCCCGCGCTCGGTATCTTTGCGCTGCTCGGCCACGCCGATGTCGAATGGGATTGGGGTCCGTTCCGTCACGTCATCGCCTCACCAGTCTACCACCGCTGGCACCACTCCAAGGACCCTGCGGCCATCGACAAGAACTTCGCTAGCTTCCTGCCGCTCTGGGATATCCTCTTCGACACACACTACATGCCCGTGGGCCGCAAGCCGGAGGACTTCGGCATCCACGAGCCCGTCGAGCATACCGTCCTCGGCTTACTGAAGCACCCCTTCAAACCCACCTCGGCGGGCTTCGGGCAAAATCAGACCATGCCGCCACCTTTACCTAGACAGACGCCCGACAAATCCACCGAGCCAGAAACTTGAAACTTGGAAGTCCCGCCGAGGGGGACTTGGATAAGGGCGTCATGACGTCCACCCGAGAAGAAGAGAATGGCGGTTACCGCCTCGTCCAGATTCTGGCCGTACTCATCGGCGCAGGCGCTTTCGCCGCCGCGTTCGTGATGAGCCGTAAAGGCGGGCTCGTCTACCTCGACTACGTCAAGGACCCCTTTGCCCGCGACATCTCGGTCGGTATCTGGATTGGCATCCCCACCGCCGTTGCCGGCGCGATCTGCGCTTACTTGGGCGGACAAGACCGGGTTTGGGATTGGATACGCATCGCCGCCGCCGTCACGCTGACGGCTAACCTGCTCGTCCCCGCCGCTTGGCTCGTCATGGCACTCATGAAGGCTGGCATCATCGGGTTCTGATCATGGCTGGCCCAATCATCATCGTCACCCGCGGTAGTCCGCTAGCGCTACAGCAGACACGCGATGCCGCCGCGCGGCTCGAAGCCGCTTTGGGCCGCCCGACGGAAGTCCGCATCCTGACCACGACAGGTGACCGCCAAGCCGCTTGGTCCTTAGAGAAGCAAGGCGGCAAGGGCCTCTTCACCGCCGAACTCGAACAAGCGCTGCTCCGGGGAGAGGCCGACCTGGCCATCCATAGCTCGAAGGACTTGCCGACCGAAATGCCCGCTGGCCTAGCCATCGCGGCGTGCCTCCCGCGCCAAGACGCGCGCGATGTGCTGGTCCGTCGGGCCGACGTGACTACTCCGAACTTAATCGCAACCGGTAGCCCGCGTCGACGCGCCCAAGGTGCCCTCACCTTCCCCCAAGCCCAGTGGACCGAACTCCGCGGTAACGTGGACACTCGCCTCAAGAAGCTCGCGAACGGCGACGCCGATGCCTCTTACCTCGCCGCCTCTGGCCTCAATCGCCTCGGCATCACTGAGTGGCCTGGGCTAGTCCTAGAA
>CAIYAN010000346.1 GCA_903924185.1 uncultured Opitutia bacterium
AGCACAGTTCACAATCTTCACGCCCTTCTTCATCTTGGCGAACGCCGCAGCGTTGACGATGCCTTCCGTCTGAGGGGTCAGTGGCATGTGGACAGTGATGTACTCGGAAAGCACGAACACTTCGTCGAGGGTCGACATCGTCACACCAAGGGCCTTGGCGCGGGCTTCGGTGAGGTACGGATCGTAAGCGAGCACCTTCATGCCGAAAGCGTTGGCACGCTTGGCGACTTCGGCGCCGATGCGGCCAAGGCCGAGGATGCCGAGATGCTTACCGAATAGTTCGGTGCCAGAGAGGGTCTTGCGGTCCCACTTGCCTTCGCGCATCGACTGCACGGCTTCGGGTACGGGGCGGGCCAGGGAGAGCAGGTGCGTGAACGTCAACTCAGCGGTCGCGATGGTGTTGCCCGAAGGGGTGTTCATCACGATGACGCCACGTTCGGTGGCGGCATCGACGTCGATGTTGTCGACGCCCACACCGGCACGGCCGACGCAAACGAGGCGCGGGGCGGCGGCGAGGACTTCGCGGGTGATCTGGGTCTCAGAACGGACCAAGATGGCGTCCACGTCGGCGACGAGGGCGAGGACCTTCTCAGGGGTCGAGCCATAGGCTTCGACGACCTCATAACCCGGCTGGGCTTTGAGGAGGGCGACCCCGGTGGCGGAAATTTTGTCGGCGACGAGTACCTTAGGCATGATGGTGGCTAATAAAGATTGGTTTGAGTCATAAATGCCCGACCTTGGCAATGGCAAGCCACTACCCCAGTTGGGCTGTCATAACGGGGGCGCCAGCCTAGAGCCGACGGTGGGCATAATCCGCCAATTCGTAACAATCCGGGCTCATTTCCTCGAGGAAACGGCAGGGGTCGAGTGGGCGGTAACCCTCGCCTGAAACCGCGAAGCGTGGGGCGAAGAGGTAGAGTAAGTTTTCGGCCCGGGTGCAGGCGACGTAGAAGAGCCGGCGCTCTTCCTCGACGTCGCCGTCATCGATGGCTCGGGTCAGGGGGAGGAGGCCGTCCGCGACGCCGAGTAGGAAGACGATGGGGAACTCCAAACCCTTGGACTGGTGAATGGTCGTCAGGCGGAGCATATCCTGGTCGGGCTCAGGTTTTTTGTCCGAGGATTCGCCATTGAGCAGCACGACTTGCGCGACGAGGTCGGTGAGTTCTTCGAACTTGGCGGCGAACCCAATCAAGCCAGTGAGATCCTGTTCGCGATCTTTCCAGTCTGGGAAGAGCGTCTTGAGGTGCGAGCCATACCAACCCTCGATGCAAACGCGCGTGGTCTCGGCGGGCGTGCGGGCAACTTTTTCATCAGAGCGGTCGCGGGCGGCAGTGAATAGGTCGGCCGCCGGGTTCGTGGGGGCGGGCTTCTGGCGGGCAGCTTCGATGCCCTCAAGCATATCCTCGAGCGTGATAGTCAGGTCGTTGAAGTCATCCTTCGCGGATTCGGGTACCTTCTTGAGTACCGCCGAATCGCGGAGTGCCCGGACCATACCACGGCCTTGCGCTGCTTCGACTTCCTTGGCGGCGCGGGTAATTTTATCGGCGGCGACCGGACCCACCTTAGGCAACAGGCAGAGCAGGCGGGATAGGGCCACCTGGTCTTGTGGGTTCTGGATGAAGCGCAGGTGCGCGAGCACATCCTTGACGTGAATGAGGTCGAAGAACTTGTGGCCGCTGGTGATGACGAACGGGATGCCCAAGGCGTTGAGTTCCATCTGGAGCTCGAGCGATTGGTAATGGGCCCGGTAGAGCACGTGGATATCGGCCAGCGGATGGCCTTCGTTGTGCAGCTGGATAATCTTCCGGCCGATGAGCTTAGCCTGTTGCGACGTATCACCGATGGTGAAGACCGTTGGGGGCTGGCCGCCGGGGCGCACAGCCTTGAGACGGCGATCGAAGCCTTCGATGCGTGGCCGGTGGCTGAGGATTTCGTTGGCGAAGGCGAGAATCTCCGGCGTCGAACGATAATTCGTGTCGATGGTATGAATCAGCGTGCCGGGATGGCGCGAAGGGAAGGCGACGATGTTTTCCCAGTCGGCCCCGCGCCACGTGTAGATGCACTGCGCATCGTCGCCGACGGCCATAATTTGGTGGTGCGAGCCGAGGAGGTCGATGATGCGACTCTGCAGGCGGTTGGTGTCCTGAAACTCGTCGATCAGTAAGTACTGGAAGCGGCGGCGATAGTGTTCCAGCGCGGCGGGGTCGTTCTCGAGCACGCGTAGCCAGAGGACGAGCAAGTCATCGAAGTCACAGACGTTACGTTCCTTCTTCGCGGCCTCATAAGCATCGCAAAAACCGACCAGCTTTTCGGCCCCGCCCTTCATCCAGTCCAAACGCTCGCTGATGACCTCAGCCACGGGCCGGAGCGTATTACGGGAGTGGGAGTAGGCATCGAGGATGACCCCGGCCTTGGGGTTGGTCTTATCTTTAATGAAAGCCCCGTCGCTGGCCTTAACGATTTCGGAGAAAAGGTGTTCCGACTCCTTTTGGTCGAGGATGGTGAAGTCGGGCGAACGGCCTGCGGCCAAAGCGTTACGGCGCAGGATGCGTTGGCCGATCGAGTGGAAGGTGCCGCCCCAGAACTGCCCACGCGGGATGCCGGTGAGGTCCTCGACGCGTTCGAGCATTTCCTTGGCCGACTTGTTGGTGAAGGTCAGCAGCAAGATGTCCCAGGGCTTGGCGCCTTGGTGGAGGAGCCACGCCACGCGGTAGGTCAGCGTGCGCGTCTTGCCAGAACCGGCGCCGGCGAGGACGAGGGCCGGGCCTGGCGGCGAGGTCACCGCCGCGTACTGTTCCGCGTTCAGTTCGGCCCGGAAGTCGACAGGAGGCAGGCCGTCCACAGGTTAGGAGGTCGGTGCGGCGCGACGGGCAAGGAGGTCAAACTTCACGGCTTGTTCGTCGGCCCGGTAGGACGAGCGA
>CAIYAN010000347.1 GCA_903924185.1 uncultured Opitutia bacterium
TCGTAGGTGCGCATGAAGAAGATGCCACTGTTCGAGTTGCCCTGGCCCTTCTTCTTCTCGTTTTTATCGTAGCCTTCGGCCGAGCGCCATTCGGCGTGGAGGGTAATGTCGCCAAAAGACTTCTTCGTGTGGATGCCATTCTTACGGGCAACCATCGCACCTTCCTTCACTTCCCACGTCACGCCCTTGGCGCCGTTGTCGGCTTCCCACTCGGCGGCGGCATCCTTGCCGTCAAAGAGCACCACGGCACCGGCGGGGGCGGCAATCGTCGTGCACTTCAGCTTATCTTTGTCCGCACGTGCGGGCTGGGGACGGGTCGAGTCATGGACATGCCATTGGGTGCCGGGGATAAGGGGGGTATCGAGGTAACCTTCAGCCGAAAGGCTGGCGGCGGCTAAAGTCAGAAGAAACAAGTTACGCATGGTTGGGGTGAGGGTTCTGACAGCCTGACCGACGCTTGGTTCGGGGAAAAGAGTGAAAAACGCCCTTTTGCGCCCTTGGCCGAACCCCTCGGTCCCCTATTCCCGTTGCCCTACGGCCTAAAAATCCCCTATTTAGTCCCCCATGTCTGTCACGAAGCCCCGCTTCACGCTCGAGTTTGAGAAGCCCATCCGCGAATTGGAGGACAAGATTGCCGCCCTGCGCGCCTCGTCCGAGTCCGCCGGCATGGACGTCACCAAGGAAGCCGTCTCCATGGAGGCCAAGCTCGCCCAGACCCGTCGCGAGGTCTACGGCAACCTGACCCCCTGGCAGCGCGTCCAGCTGGCACGACACCCCCGCCGGCCCTACTCCCTGGACTATATCGGGATGATCTTTGACGACTTCCAGGAACTCCATGGCGACCGGCTCTACATGGACGACGAGTCCACCGTCGGGGGCACTGCCTTCTTTGAGGGCCAGCCTGTCATGGTCATCGGCCAACAGAAAGGCCGCGATACTAAGGAGAACCTTCGTCGTAACTTCGGTTGCCCCAACCCGGAAGGTTACCGCAAGGCCCTTCGCCTGATGAAAATGGCGCATACCTTCAAACTGCCCATCATCACCCTCGTTGACACCCCTGGCGCGTTCCCAGGCATCGGATCGGAAGAACGTCACGTGGCTGAAGCCATCGCGGTCAACCTCCGTGAGATGAGTCAGTTCGGCGTGCCCATTATCACCTTCGTCATCGGCGAAGGAGGTTCCGGTGGTGCCCTCGGCATCGCCGTCTCGAACCGCGTCTACATCCTCGAAAACGCCTACTACTCCGTCATCTCTCCCGAAGGCTGCGCCGCAATCCTCTTCAAGGATCGCGCCCACGCTCCCAAGGCCGCCGAAGCCCTGTGCCTCGACGCCCCCAACCTTCTCAAGCTCGGCGTCGTGGACGGCGTCGTGAAGGAACCCCTCGGCGGCGCCCAGGAAGATCCTGCTGCCACCGGCTCCAACGTCCGGAAGATGCTACGTGAAGCCCTCAAGGAACTCTCGAAATCTAAGCCCGACAAGTTGGTCGCCGACCGCTACGCCAAGTTCCGCAAGATGGGTGTGTACGCCGAGTAAGCGGCCAGCACCACCAAGTAAAAGGGCGTCCCGCAAGGACGCCCTTTTTGTTTAAACGTGACGGCGCTTAGCCGCCGTTCGCCATCAACTTGATGTAGCGGGTATAGTTGCGACCGTACTGATTCACGATGCGTTTATAATCATTAACCGAAGGCAGCGCGATACCCGTAGCCGACTGGGCGGCGGTAAGTTTCTGTAGTGAGCGGAGCTCCTTAGAGCCCTCGGGTGTCAGGATCGTAAGCGAAACCTCTACGGCCTTCACGGAGTAAGGCAGGTAAGGCAAAGACGTGGCGGTCGCGGCGTTGTTCGGCCCAAGCGAATCAGGATACATCCGGTCCGCGAAGATACGGAGGCGAGCACCGTAGGTGTCGTAAGGGTGAGGCGTGCCGGCGGCCGTCACTGGCACCGGGGAGCCGCTGGAAGGAGCAAAGCGCAACGGAGCCGCATTCGTGGTCGAAGACGTCGTGTTGGTGACGAATTCACCGATGTAGCCGCCGTAAGCTGCCGGGCCAAACTTAAAGGTATCGGCCGAACCTACGACCACTGGGCGGAGTAATTCGGCCGGACGCTTCAGCGGGTCGATCAAGGCGCCGGTCACCGTGGAGGAGGCTGGCAAGGAAGACTTGCACCAGAAGGTCAGGTGCATGGAGACGACATTCGAAGCGATGAAATTCTGGTCATCTAGCGTCCAGCAATAATTAGAAGTCGCCCCACCCGTCTGCACCAAGCTCTGGTCAATCAAGTTGCGGGTCTGAAAGCCGCCCGAGGTAGCCGAGACGGAGTAATTCGGCACCAGCCGCGGAGCGTTCCAATAATTCCAGGGGGACGTGGGGACCGTCGGAGTCGAAGAAAAGATAATCGGCAAGGCATCACGGAAGGTCGCCTCGGGGTCGATAATCGTGCGGTAGACGCCATAGACCTGCTGGATAGGGTCACCCGGGGCGTCGAAAGGCGAACGCTGGCCGATACGATAGGCAACCGCACAGACATCGCCCTTAAAGGCCGTCCGGGGCGTGGTGGCCACCGGGGACCAGCGTGGGCGGTCCGGCGGTGCCGAAAAGAGCATGACAATCGGATGGTCGACCGGCTGCAGGTTACCGACCGCCTTGGGGACGCCCGCCGGAGTCGTCGCACCAGGCAGGACAACTTCCATCCAGCAGCGACCATCGGGCCGGATGACTGCCGTCTGGAAATCGTTCTCCATCGCATCGAGGGCACCACGGGCCTCGGACTGCGTCGTGAGGTCGGCGACCGCGCGGTCGTACGCCTTAAAGGTGTCCGCGGCAATGGTCACCACGGCGAGGACGATCACCATCATGATCGCCGTGGCGACCATGACTTCGATCAAGGTAAAGCCGCGGCGGGCGGTACGAAAGAGAGAGGTTTTCATCGGCTAATGATGATGTTCTGCACAAGGAGGGGCGTCTCTTCGCGAGCCTTGAAAATCGTAGAGTCCACGTAGTCGTGGGGGAAGAATTCGGCGACGACCGGAAGGTAGGCCAAGGCGTAGAGATTAGGGTCGACCGGCAACGCGGTGCCCGGGGCCCACTTGGCCACGCTCGGCTCACCCGTGACGGTATCAATCTGGTACCGCTGACCGACGAGCAGCTTGGAGAGCGTGAGACGGACCCGCATCGGGGTACCGACGACGTTACGCGTGTTGGCCGCGATCGGGCTAAAGTTATCGGCATTACCGACACAGGAAGCGACTTCCATCGCCGAGGGGTTGGAATAGAGGTTGTAGGTCACCGTCGCACCAGCCTGCGCATCGGCCACCGCAATCACCATCTTGCGGTCATAGACGTAGAGCCAGACGGCGTTGTTCGTCGTGTTGGCCGGACCAAGTAAGCGGTAGGCGATTTCAAAGTTCGACGCTGGAATGGCGACAAACGGATCGAGTTTCGACTGGAGGCCTTGGTGGATATACTTCGTGTTCGCAGGATTGCTGTCCGCGCTGGCATCTAAGTAGACGATAGAGCGAGGGTTATCGAGCGCACCAATCAGGCGAGTCACCCCCGACAAGGCACGATTGGTCTGCATGATTTCGTCGACCTGCTGGAAGGTCGAACCAAGGATGCCGACCAGCGATAAGATCGCCATGCCAAGGATGCCGATAGCAAGGGTGACCTCGATGAGCGAGAAGCCCGAGCGACGACGGGAAGG
This sequence comes from uncultured Opitutia bacterium, assembly GCA_903924185.1. Classification (GTDB taxonomy): domain Bacteria; phylum Verrucomicrobiota; class Verrucomicrobiia; order Opitutales; family UBA953; genus UBA953. The sequence goes on from CAIYAN010000347.1 coordinate 3,697, forward strand.
AGAAAGGACGGTGTTCATTACTTCAGGAGATTTTTATCCAGTTCATCTGGATCGGTGGTCATTGCCACATCGCCGCTGGGGCGGAGCGACAAGGCTGCCAACTGATTTTCGCTGGTCAGGTCGAGTTGGACCTTATTGGAGGCCGGGTCCAGTCGCAGCACGCCGTTAGCGAGCACGAGAATGACGCGTCCGAGGTGATTAGAGGTACCGCCAGTCTGGAGCTCGACGTAGTACCACTTCTTGGGGTCGAGGCCATTCAACGAACCCAAGGAGGTGGGAGCGACGACACCCTGCGACGGGAACATCATCCAAGGCGGGCTGCCGGGGTTGTCGTTCGAGTTGGCCGTGGCATTGTCAGCGATTTGGCCGATGATACTGGCGCGGCCAATCCAGGTGCCCGTGAAGCCCGGGGGCTTATTGACCACGGTGGTGGTGTCGCTGGCTGGCGGGACGAAGTAGACGCCACTCGGTAGCAAGGTCGGGGCATCCGGGGTATACCACTTGTAGCGGCTATCGGAAGTGCTCGTAACGGTCGTCGGGTCCACGCCCGCCGCCATCGTGCTGGTATCCACACTGCCCACGACAATCATGTACTTGTGCAGGTGATTTACGGGATCCGACGGGTCGTTCAGGATTAGTAGTCGGTAACGAGCATTATAGCTCACGCCCGTGCCTTGGGCTCCGCGGTTCATCAAAGCCATCGCGCGGACGGACCGAATCGAGGAGCCGACCATGCGCTGACCGCCCATCAGGCCGCCGCCATCGCCGGCGGTCATATTGAGGAACATCCCCGAAATGAGCAGGATGATGGTGATAACCACCAATAACTCAATCAGAGTAAAACCGCGACGGGCGCGGGAGAGACGGGCGCGAGGACTCACTGGATAGCGATAATGTCGGCGACGTCATCCGGACCCAGCTGGCCGTCAGTCGAAGAGACGTCTTTAGTGGTAGTGAAGATAATCACGCGGGCCGGAATGCCCGTTGTGCTATTGATACCATTGGGATTCTTGGTCGCGTCAAGTTCGTCAGGAAGCGGGGTCGCGATGCCCTTGATCGTGCCATTACCGTCGGTGTCAAAGACGATGCGGATGTTGGTGTTACCGAACTTGTCGACGAGCTTGCCGGTCGTGTTGGCGTTCGCGTCAAAGAGCTCATAGTCGTCCTTACCGAAGGCACAGAACTCTTCGGCGTTACGGTTGTACTTAGCACGCTCGCCAGTGGCGGCACCCGAGAGCGGTGAACCCGTTGGGTTCTTGCCGTAGAGGGACTTCACGAAGGGTATACCAGGGCCAGTTTCGAGCTTATGCAGGGCATCGGCCGTCGTCGTATAGGAAGCCCCGATGTTCGGGTAGTAGCCATACACGGACTTGTAACGGGTTACACCGGCGCACCACTGCTGGAAGGTCGTCTGCCCAGTCGAAATCTTTGCCTTTTTACGGACCGAACTGATGGCCGGAAAGAGGACGGCCGCCAAGATACCGATGATGGCGATGACGGTAAGTAGCTCAATGAGCGTGAAACCTGAACGGGTACGGGGACGCATAGGGTAAAGGGGGCTAAACTTAGGGAAGTTGACTGTAGCCCCGCCCCAATCGCTTGAACAGTCAAAAAGGTGGCGGAGTGCCCCCCGAGCCCACCCCTTCCCCCCTCGGATGGTGGGGTTACTTAATGAAAAAGAAACAGGTGATGGCGACAGCCGTGGGTAGCGCGGCCCAAAGAAAAAGGCGCCCGGCGGACACCCCGCCCTCAAAATATTCGCCTAAAATGGCTTGCCCTGCAGGGTTAGGGGCATTGGCGATGACCGTCAGGCCACCCCCCGCCAAAGCTCCCGCCAAAACGGCATGCCGTAAAGCCGCAGCTGATGGCTCAGCTAAAGCCGGGACCTGTGCGGCGAGGTAAGTGATCGCTGCGTTATCATTGAAGGCGGTTAAGCCAACGGAAGCCCACAATAAGGACGTGTCCCCCATTTGCAGGATGACCGGGCCAATCCACCACCCTTGGAGGCCACCGAGGACGACTAATCCGGCCAAAAAGAAGCCCACCATCAAGGGTGCCCTGAGCCGGAGCGGCGACTGCCAACGCGGAGTAGCCACACCGAAGGCTAAGAATAACAGAAAGCCCCCGACCATGAGGAGGGTGCGGTGGCCCGACAACATCACGACCGTCCAGGCGATCAGCGCGATGTGTACCGCGGTCACCCAGAGCGGCACCGTCGGCTCACGCTCAACATCCGCAGACGCTTGCGGAAAACGTAGGGCCAGTAATTCCCGGCGGAACCAGAGAAAATACAGGGCGTTCGATAGCAGAATTGCCGTCAAGGCCGCCCAGCCGAACTGCTGAAAGACCTCCGCCGTCCCCCAGCCCCAACGCGTCGCGACCATCACCACCGGAGGCGCCGCAAAATGCGTCAAGGCGCCGCCGATGGATACATTAACAAAGAGTAAGGCCAGTGTGGCATACTGGAGGCCAGAAGAGGGTTTCAGGCAAAAAAACTGCGCCGCGAGGAGATACGCGGCGATGGTCATCGCAGCCGGCTCGGTAATCAAGGAGCCCGCTAAAGGAGCCAAGGTCAGCACCACCATCCACCGGGCCGCCGGACCGCCACCGAACCAACCCGCAACCGCATTCAATACCCGCCGAGCCGCTTCGACAATCGGCCGCGTCGAAGCCATGACCATAACAATAAAGACGAACAAAGGTTCCAAGAACTTGAAAGGCCCCGTGAACTCACGGCCCGCGACGGCCGCGGCGTAGTCACCACACTCCAGATAGGCGACAGCAAAGGCCCACCCCTTCCCTGGCCAACAGACTGCGAGCAGGAATAACACTAGGGACCAGAGTCCAAAGACCGCCTCGACCTCTCCGAGTAGGTGGAGGGCTGCGGACTTAAAATCGGCACGCTGTGCTTCCCTACGGTGGGCGGCCCGGGCAAAGATTGGCGCACAAAGGGCGTGGACAACCGCACCGAAAAACAAGGCCGTCGCCGCCGGTAAAAAGAGGTCTTGAGCCGCGGTAGCGGAGAGCGTCTGCATCCATGTGGCCAGCATCAACATGTCGCTCATTGAGCCCGCCTCCGCCCGCCTGGCGAGGTTGTTCGGCCAGAACTAGCCGAAACGGGATTGCCTCCGCACGCTCCCATCAAAAATATAACGCCATGATTAAGCACTGGCCCCTCCTGCTGCTCAGTAGCCTCGCAGTCCTCGCAAAGGACGAGGCGCCTAAGCTCGTCTACAAGGAGTTTCACGGGCTCCGCGCCGATGACCCCACCGCACTTAATGGACTCCGAAACCCCGAACGTGGCTTTCGCCTGGAATGTCCGGTTGGCCTCGGCGACGGCCAACTACTCGTGCAGCGGGCCGACGGCCGCGTGGTCCGCCGTGCTGCCCCCGCCGCCAAAGACGAGAGGCCCGTCCCCTTCCTCGGCGTCGATGTGGCCCGGGCTGGCTGGACGGACCGCCAGTTATTCGAAGCCCTCAAGGCATGGGAATTGAAAGGCGTCACGACCCACCTCGGGATCTGCTGGCTCGATGAATACCACAACCGGGTACTCGACCAAATTATTTTTCAGCGGCTCGAGAAATCCTTAGATACCTTCCGTCGCGCAGGCTGTAAATTGGAACTGCGCTTCGCCTATGAGCTCGACGACAGCAAGTCTAGCGGGCCCGACCTCGCCATGGTTAAAGGCCACTGGGCCCAACTGAAGAAGATCCTCGCCGCCAACGCCGATGTCCTCATCGCCGTCCAACTCGGCTCCATCGGACGCCGCGGCGAAGGCGCGAATGCAACGAAGATTCCCGAGACACCCGAGGCCCATGGCGCGATTCTCAAGGAGGCCTTCGCCAGTCTACCCAATGACCGCGCCCTGCTCGTGCAGTCGCCAGACATGCGCCAGGGACTCTGCAAACAGCTCGACTGGCCTTTACGTATCAACCAAGGGAACGCGTTCGAAAAAGGCAACCCGACCGCCCGCCTCGGCACCCATAATACGCGCTTCCTCTTCGACCTGACGCACGATGGGAGCTTCGATAAGCCACTCGGCGGTACCAACGAGGACTGGCAAAAGTTCTGCATGGAGAATCTTTTCGTACCCTACGACGCCGAGATTACCGCCAAAACGGCGACGCAACCGACCGCGGGAGACGGCTGGCTCGTCGCACAGGTGGCTTCGAATGAACGAGCCTTCGCCCTTGGCCTCGCCCATGGTTGGTCCGAAGCCGACCCCGCCAAGACCCCGGGTCTCGTTGATGGCTGGAAAAAACAAATGAAAACACAGGCCGAGGTCACCCAGCTAAACCTGCCCATCTCCGAGGGCTATTTCACCGACACCAAGGGCAATGCGGTCAGCCGCTCGGCCTTCGACTACCTTCGCGACCACGTGGGCTACCGCTACGAACTGCTGAGCGCTTCCTGGCAGAACAAGGTGAAGCTCGGGGCGAAGTTTGAAATTAAGATTCGCATCGCAAACCGTGGTTTCTCGGCCTGCCCAACCCCGCGTGGCCTCGACTTAGTCTACGTGGAAAGCCCGACCAAGTACACGGTCTCACCTGGCGAGGGCGAGGCCTTCGATATCCGCCGCTTACCGCCGTATGTGGTCCTACAGAACAAAGAAGCTGGCTACGACATCACCATCAAGGCAACCGCCCCAAAGGACATCCAGCCTGGCAAGTACCAGATTTGCGTGATGTTCCCCGAGATTGAGCACACCAAGTTAAAGCAAGACGCTCGCAATAGGGTGCGCTTCGCCAACCGAGATGCCCCGTTCTGGCAATCCAAGGACGGAAAGTTAGCAGGTAACCTGATGGGGGAAATTGAGTTCGCGCGCTGAACCAGTAACTACTTGGCGACTGTCTCCACCCGGGCACCACCGAGCGCCTTAATCAGGTCAACCTGTGCACCGATGCGATCGGTGCGGACGCGTGCCACGGCAACCTTGGATTCCGCTAAGAGGCGACGGGCCAGCAGGTGATCGGCAAGGGGTAACTGGCCAAAGGCCTGACGGGACTCGGCCACGCGGAAGGCCTCCTGGGCGGATGCCTCGCGCAGCTCAGCCGAACGGGCGGACTCGATGGTCTCCCGGACGTCGCTCAAGGCGTCGCGTACTTCGCGGAAGGCATTTAGAACCGCTTTCTCATAATTCGCAACGGCTTGGTGCTGCAGCGCAACGGCACCCTCGACCCGGGCGGCCGTGCGACCAAAATCGAAGAGTGGTACGCGCATGTCCACTCCCAGATTGGTCGTCGCACTAGA
>CAIYAN010000348.1 GCA_903924185.1 uncultured Opitutia bacterium
AATGTTTAAACTCACCCGCGAACGCGTCCGCCAACTGCAGCAGTCTGCCTTGATGCAGTTACGCCGCATGATGACTGAGCGGCAGAAGCTCCTAACGCCGGAAGACGTCCGCAAGAACCGCATGGCGGATGCCCGCGCCGAGGTCCTCCGCGAGTTCTTCCGCTCCAAAGGGGCGAAAGTACCAGATCGCCGCCTCTCCGACCGCGAAGGCCTTTAAGGCTTGTGGTCAGGAATAGGCTGGTCTGCCCTAGTGTCGGCTACGACGTAGCCTGTTTTTGAGCACTCACGGCTCCCGGCCGCTCTGGCAGGGGACTTGCTGAACATTGGGCATGCTACTGGACGACTATAAAGCAGCCGCGCTCTTCGACGAGCTCGTGGACGAGAAAGGAAAAGTCCGCCCCTACTATCAGAGCGTGGCCGACCGCTTGGCGGGACTCAGCCAGGAGGAACTCGCCCAAAAAATCCGCAGCTTGGAACTCCTATTCCTGAAGCAAGGTATCACGTTCACCGTCTACGGGGACGATCGCGGCACCGAACGGGTCTTCCCTTTTGACCCTTTCCCACGAGTGGTACCCGCCCATGAATGGGAGCATATTGAAGCCGGGCTGATCCAACGCATCACCGCACTTAACCTCTTCCTTTACGACGTCTATCACGAACAGCGTATTATTAAGGACGGCATCATCCCGACCGAGGTTATCCATGGGGCCGCGCATTATCGCCCCGAATTTGTCGGCGTATCTGTCCCCAAGGACGCCTATATCCATGTCTGCGGGACGGACCTAATTCGCGACCACGACGGGCGTTACCTCGTGCTTGAGGACAACGGGCGCTGCCCTTCTGGCGTCTCTTACGTGTTGGAGAATCGAACGGCGATGAAGCGGGTCTTCCCGCACCTTTTCGGGGGCGGCGTTAGGCCAGTGGACACCTACCCCTCTGACCTCTTAGCGACCCTGCGGCACGTGGCCCCGCATGAAAACCCGAATCCCAACGTCGTGCTGCTCACCCCCGGGGTGCATAACAGCGCGTATTTCGAGCACTCATTCCTCGCCCGCCAGATGAGCATCGAGATCGTCGAAGGCCGCGACCTCATCGCGCTCGATGGCTTTGTCTACATGCGCACCACGCGAGGGCTCCGGCAGGTAGACGTCATCTACCGGCGCATCGACGACGACTTCCTCGACCCGCAGGTTTTCCGCAAGGACTCCGCCCTGGGCGTGCCCGGGCTCGTCGACGCGGTCCGTCGCGGCAACGTGGCCCTCGCCAACGCCATCGGGACTGGCGTGGCCGACGACAAGGTCACCTACGCCTATGTGCCGGAAATGATCCGCTATTACCTCTGCCAGGAACCCATTCTCGACCAGGTCCCAACCTACTTAGCTTGGCGTCCCGATGACATGAAGTACATCCTCGCGAACCTACCAAACCTCGTTGTTAAAGCCGCCAACGAAAGCGGCGGCTACGGTATGCTCATTGGTCCAATGGCGACCAAGGAGCAGATTGAAGAATTCCGCAGCAAGGTCATCGCCCACCCGCGGAATTATATCGCCCAGCCCGTGGTTAACTTCTCCCAGCACCCCACCCTCGTGGATGGCCATCTGGAAGGTCGGCACGTCGACCTCCGCCCCTTCGTTTTGTGGGGCGATTCAGTCAAAGTCCTCCCCGGAGGGCTCACGCGCGTGGCCCTCAAGAAAGGCTCCATCGTCGTCAACTCATCGCAGGGAGGCGGCAGCAAAGACACATGGGTGCTCGCCCACTAATGGAAGGTACCATGATGCTTTCCCGCGTCGCGGACCACCTTTATTGGATGTCCCGCCAGATGGAACGCGCCGAAAACCTCGCCCGCCTCGTGCGCGTGAGCGAGGAAATGCTGCTCGACGACGAGACTCTGGGGCGCGGGTCGGCCCAGGAATACTGGACACCCGTACTGACGGCCACCGCCATGGAAGCCTCGTTCCGTACACTTTATCCGCACCCCGTCCAAGGCGCCGCGGCCCGTTACCTAACCCTTGATCAGCGCAACCCCGATTCGATCGTTTCATGCATCTGCCAAGCCCGCGAGAACGCCCGCTCCGTGCGCGATAAGATCTCGGATGAGATGTGGTCCGAGCTCAACGCCCTCTACATGCTGGTGACCTCGGCCGAGGGCACCGACCTGCTGGCGCGCTCGCCGCAGACCTTCTACGATAAAGTCATCACATCCTCGATGCTGTTCGATGGGATCACCGAGGCGACCCTGACGCGCGACGAGGGCTGGAACTTCCTGCAGTTGGGCCGCCTCTTGGAACGGGCGGACATGACCAGTCGATTCCTAGATATACGCTCGCAAGCCATGGCCGAAAACGATGCCGCCGTGGAGCCCCTGCAATGGGGTGCCATCCTGCGAGCCTGCAGTGCCCATGCCTGCTATCGTCGCCAGTTTGGGGGCGAAATCACCATTGAACGCGTCGTCGATCTCCTGCTCTTCTCCAACGAATTCCCTCGCTCGGTCCGCCATTGCCTCCGCCGGGCCGATGAGATCCTCCATGACATCTCCGGGACGCCCACCGGCCGATACTCTAACGCCTGCGAGAAGATCACGGGGGCCCTGCTGGCCCGCCTGAGTTTTGCGGGGCCGCCGGAAGTCATGGCCCGAGGCCTGCACGCCTACATCGACGACCTCCAGAAGCAGCTGAACACCGCCGGCCAGACCATCTTCGAGACCTACGTGCTCCTCCCGGGCGAAGTTAGCCGCCATTTTCCACGGGGGAGCCGCGCGGACAGCTTCTCGGACTGGCAGCGCGAGCAACAACAGCAGCAACAACAGCAATAAAGCACTGGAGTCATGAAGCTGCGCATCCTGCACCGCACCGAATACCGCTATGCCCTGCCGGTCCGGAATAATAACAACGAACTACGCGTCACCCCCCTCGACAACGCCCGGCAACGGACAATTCTGCACCTCGTCCGCGTCTTACCGGCCGTAAAGATGCGCCGTTACCAGGACCTGTATCGCAACACGGTGTCCTTCTTCGAAATCGATGAGGCCCATAAGTCCTTAGTTATCGACGTCTCCAGCGTCGTCGAGACCTCGGCGACCCCGTTCGAGGCGCTACCTCAAGACGCCCTCTTGAGCGACCTCGCCAAACCCGAGGTCACCGAAAGTTTTCAGCCCTACCTACAGTCAGATGGCCCCGTGCAGATTACCCCGCAGATTTGGCGAACGGCTATCGACGTGAAAGCCGACCGCAAGGAAATCGTCGCCGTCGTCAAAGGGCTCATGGACTTCGTGCACGAAACGTGCCGCTACGTACCTGGAGTCACCTCCGTCAGTACGACGACCGAGGAATTCTTCGCCAAGCCCCAAGGCGTCTGCCAAGATTTCGCGCACCTCCTGCTAGCCCTTTGTCGGGCCTTAGGCATTCCCGCCCGCTATATCTGCGGCTACGTCTACGACCCCAAACGCGGTGAAGTCCTCGGCAGCCATGCTTCTCATGCCTGGTGTGAGGTCTGGATACCGGGCTACGGTTGGGTCGGCTTAGACCCGACTAATCGGCGTCCAATCAACGAAGCCTACGTTGCCTCCGCCATCGGAAGGGATTATCGCGATGCTACCCCGATTCGAGGGAGCTACTGGGGGACTGGAGACCGAGAGATGCGCGTGACCGTCCACGTGGAGGCCAAGTAACCTCGCTGACTCGCGGAACTAGCTGCGAGGAGCCCTCGGGGTTAAATTATTGCCGTTTCAGTCTAAAAGCCGACTAACTGGAACACTAGGGCAATAAAAAGGGCCCCATCCCTGGGGCCCTTAGCTGTGAGCACTAAACCTAAATTAGAAGTTATAACGGACCGACACGTTCTGGATCTTCTCGGCAGAACCATTGAGGAGACCCTTGCGGATATCCTGGATGCCGTAAGCGAC
>CAIYAN010000349.1 GCA_903924185.1 uncultured Opitutia bacterium
CCGCTGCCCGCCGCGACGGGTGCAATGACGCTTTTCGGTTTGGGTACGCTGGCTTCGCTCTTCCCCTTCCACTCCTGGGCCGCCCCGGGTTACTCCGCCGCCCCCACCCCAGTTTCGATGCTCCACGCGGGTGCGCTTAAGAAGTTCGGCCTGTACGGCATCGTGCTGATCGCCGCCGGCTCCATGCAGATTGGCCAAGGCACCCTCGGCCAATGGTTCTTCTGGTGCGCTTTGGCGAACCTCTTGATTGTCGGCCTAATCTGCATGGCGCAGCGCGACCTAAAGCAGCTGCTGTCTTGGAGCTCGGTGGCCCACATGGGCCCAATCTTCCTCGGTCTCTGGGTCGGTACGGCCAAGGGCGAAGAGGCCGGTATCGATGCCGCAATTTTCCTGATGGTCGCACACGGATTGTCCTGCGCCGCCCTCTTCCTGCTCGCTAACGCTGTGCGCACGCGCACCGGCACTTACCGCTTCGAAGAACTCGGTGGCCTCGCCGCCCGCACGCCCGTCCTCGCGGCTTTCTTCATCGCTGCCACCATGGCCTCTATCGGCCTCCCTGGCTTCGGTAACTTCTGGGGTGAAATCGGCGTCTTCCTCTCCCTGCGCGCTGAACCACTCTGGGTCCAGGCTTTGGTCGCCTCCACCGTCGTCGTCTCCGCCATCTACGGGCTGCGTGCGGTCGCCACGGTCTTTTTCGGACCAGCCTCCAAGCACATCGAAGAACGGGCGGCCCATGCGCCCTTCGGTGATCTTGGCTTCACCGAACGTCTGGCCGCCACACTTCTGCTCGGTGCCTCGATGACTATTGGTTTCGTCCCCTCGCTTGTCACTCAGTGTACGAACGCTGATGCCCGCAATATCGCCGAGGCCGTCAAGCGCTCCATCGCACCTAAGACTCCGGCCGTCCCCGTCATCCCGCCCGCTGCCCCTAAGGCCACTACTCCTGCCCCTTCCGCCCGATGATTTCCTCGCTCGCCAACATCGACGTCGCCTTCAAGGCCCTCGCCCCGCGCAATGCGGATTGGGCGTCGATCCTGCCTGAAATCTGCGTCGCGGGCCTAGCGCTGTTCTGCCTCGTGCAAGCGATGACGCTGCCGAAGTCCCTACGCTGGCTCATCCCGACCACCGCCCGCATCGGCCTCGCCTTAGTCATGATCATGGCGCTGCAAGGCGGCACGGCTTGGAACCCAGCCGAGCCGACCGCGTTCTTTGCTGGCCTGACGAAACTCTCCGCTGACTCCGCCCAAGGCATCCGCCTGACATTCCTACTCAGCGCCCTGCTAACGAGCTTCCTCGCTGTCCGCTTCTTCAAAGAACGTCCCGCCCCCATCGCGGACTATCACCATGTCCTCTTGGTCGTCACCGCGGCCTTCATGCTGCTCGCGCAGTCCAACCACTTCGTAACGCTGTTCGTCAGCCTCGAAACGGCGGCCGTCGGCCTCTACGTCCTCGTCGGCTACTTGCGTCGCAGCCAAGCCTCGCTCGAAGCCGGCGTGAAGTACCTGGTCGCAGGCGGCCTGAGCTCCGCGTTGCTCCTCATGGGCATCGTGCTCGTCTACGGTTCGCTCGGCGGCCCTGGAGTGGACTCGCTGAACTTCGACCAAATCAACACCGCGCTCGCAGCTGGCAAGGGCACAGCTCTGACGATGGTC
>CAIYAN010000350.1 GCA_903924185.1 uncultured Opitutia bacterium
CTTACGTCGCGATTTCGATTATGCAGCCGAGCTCGAGCGCGCAAATGCCTTAAACTTTCGCATCCTGCATGAGGGCGATGCCATTTGGCCAGCATCGCTCCGACAGCTCTGGGACGCACCACTGGTCCTATACATGGAAGGCGCCGCCGTGCCCGATGAACGCGCGGTCGCTATTATCGGCTCACGGCATTGCACGCCGTATGGGGCGGGCCTCGCTCGGAGTTTGGCTCGCGACCTGGCCAAACTCGGCTGGTGGATCGTCAGTGGCCTCGCCCGCGGCATCGATTTCGCCGCGCACGAAGGCGCTTTGGAAGCGGCGGGCCGCACTGCCGCCATCTTAGGGCACGGCCTCGACCTCACCTACCCACCGGAGGCCTTTAAACTCCGCCAACGCATGACTGAGCGGGGCTGCGTGCTGGCCGAATTTCCCTTGGGTCGCCCAGCGGATCGGCAAAGTTTCCCCCAGCGCAACCGCATCGTCGCGGGGCTCGCCCAGGCCGTCATCGTAGTCGAAACCGATGTCGATGGCGGCAGTATGATCACCGCGCGGTTCGCAGGTGAACAAGGTAAGACCCTCTGTGCCTTGCCGGGCCGAGTCGACAGCCCGACTAGCCGCGGCTGCCATGCACTCATTCGGGACGGGGCGACATTGGTCTCTTCACTCGATGACATCTTGGCCGAACTCGGCGAAGCACGGGGCCAACTCACACTGCCCCTCGAAAAACTGGATGCCGCGGACGCGCGTTGGCTCAAGCATTTTGGCGGAGGCACTGCACATCATTCCGAATCGCTGGCCCAGCTGACCCAGTGTTCTCAGGCGGAAGCGGCGGTCGCTCTGACGATGCTGGAGATTAAAGGACACTTACTCCGTCGCAGCGACGGCCGCCACGAACGGGTGTGATCAAAGCGTCGGCACGTTACCCGTGGCGACTGGCTGCGGCGTCGAGAGTTCACTGCCAGTGAGCCAATCCCAAACGGCTTTAGGCTTGGCGAGTAAATCGCGCGCGGCTCCCAAAACCGGACGCCAGCCATCACCGAACGCCGCAGGATAAGCACAGGCGCGGAGCTGCAAGCGATCCGCCAGCCAGAGCGCTCGGTCGCAATGCCAACCTTGCGAAACAAAGACCACGGACTCACCAGGATAGCTGGCCGCTACGCGGTGCACCGAGTCGAGGGTCCGCCAACCATACGGGTCGCGGACGATGGGACAAGTGACGCCCTCGGCACGCAGGTCGCGGGCCATCGTAAATGTCTGGGCTTCAATCCCAGAAACCACGGCAACCTTCACCCGACCCGACTTGGCGAGCTCTGCGGCGGCCGCGATGCGCGGACGATAAGTACCGGTGGGAATCTCGGTTTGACCGACGAACTCATTGGTCCCGAGGAGGACCAAGATGGACCCTGGCGGAACTTGGTCGAGGCGCGTGTAAGATCGACCGACCCCGGCCGACCAAAGCCAGACATTCGTAAATAGGCCCAAAACTACTAAAAAACCTGCACTTATCTGAAAAAATTGGCGGAAGTTTTTAGGCACGACCCACGCTAAACCCATTAAAAACCTATTAAAAGGCCTTTTTGAAGTTAAATTGCTCAAAAATAAGCATGGGCCTGTTGCTTAACGACTCATAAGAGGCAAAATAGACTGCATCCACTCTCTGGCACACTTTCTGCCTACTTTTATTCATGAGTTCAACCGTTCCCGACAAAGTTCTCGTCATCGATGACGACAAGGACCTTCGCTACTCGCTTAAGCGAGCCCTCGCTGGTCAGGGGCACACGGTCATTGAAGCCGACAGTGGCGAAACTGGCGTCGCCTTCGCCAAGCGCGACCAGCCCGATGTCATCCTTCTCGATAACCGCATGGGCGGGATGACTGGCATCGAGACTTTGCAGATGCTCCGTGGTGCGCAGCCGCAGGCGATGGTCATCCTCATGACCGCTTTCGGCACGACCCAGACCGCGATCGAGGCGATGAAGTTCGGTGCCTACGACTACGTCATGAAGCCCTTTGACCAGGCGAAGCTCATCGCGCTGGTCGACCGCGCACTTGGCGCCCGCCGCGATCTCGCGTCCGCCGGTAAATCCGCGCGCTCGCTCGTCAACCCAGCCGATTATAAGGAAGGCATCGTCGGCAGTTCCGAGCCAATGCAGGAAGTCCTCAAGTCGATCGGCCAAGTCGCTGCCAGCGACGCGACGGTCCTCATCACTGGCGAAAGCGGGACGGGGAAGGAACTCGTCGCCCGTTGCATCGCCCAGCACTCCTTGCGCGCCAAGGGCCCGTTCATGGCCGTCAATTGCGCAGCCATCCCAGAAAACCTGATTGAGTCTGAACTCTTCGGCCACGAAAAGGGCGCGTTCACTGGCGCTACCGCCATGAAGCCTGGGAAGTTTGAACTCTGCGATGGTGGCACGATTTTCCTCGATGAAATCGGGGATATGTCACTCCCGACGCAAACCAAGGTCCTCCGTGCCATCCAGGATGGCGAGATCCAGCGGGTCGGTGGAACGACTACGCTCAAAGTGAGCGTTCGCCTCGTGGCGGCGACGAACAAGGACCTCGAAGCGATGGTGGCGGCCCGCCTCTTCCGCGAAGACCTCTTCTACCGTCTCAACGTCTTTCGCATTCGTCTGCCCGCGCTGCGTCAGCGCAAGGACGATATCCCGATGCTCATCGACTACATGCTGCAACGTCAGGCCGCAGCGAAGAAGCTACGTCCGAAGCGCCTCTCCAACGAGGCCCTCGACGCCCTCATGGCGCACGATTGGCCGGGCAACGTCCGCGA
>CAIYAN010000351.1 GCA_903924185.1 uncultured Opitutia bacterium
GATTTACTCGAGGCTCCCGCTGACGCCAAAATTAACGAAAAATCCGAAAAATGAAATTTCTTCCTCTCTTCTGCCTGCTGGCGATTACCAGCCAAGCCGCCGACCCCAACGGCGAGGTCACGGCCCCGCCGGCTGAACTGAAGCTGTCGCCGTTTTACAAAAAATACATCAGCGCCCAAGGTTTGCCGATTGTGGCCTCCGGTGCCGTCAACGACTACGCCCTCAAGGAGACCGCTTACCTCGCTAACCTCATGTTGGCCAAGCGCCCGGATGTCCGGACGGCGATGATCGCGAACGGCTCACGGGTCATCATCATGGGGCGGGCGGAGTTTACCACCGATGTTCCTGAATACGCTGGCTTCAAGCCAAAGGATTACTGGGACGCCCGCGCCCGCGGCCTCGGCGGCTCGCAGACTGACCCCGTCTGTTCATGTGCGGAAGAGAACATGCTGGCGTTCCCGGGCGACCCTTACGCTTCCGAGAACATCTTTATCCATGAGTTCGCGCATAATATCCACTTGCGTGGTATGCTGAAGGTCGACCCGACCTTTGACCTTCGCCTCAAGGCAACTTACCAAGCCGCCATGGCGAAGGGCCTGTGGAAGGGGAAGTATGCCGCGACCAATCACCACGAATACTTTGCCGAAGGCGTCCAGTCGTGGTTCGACAATAACCGCGTCAACGACCAGGACCACAATCACGTGCACCTGCGCACACAGTTGCTTGAATACGACCCAGGCTTGGCCGCGATGTGTCGCGAGGTCTTCGGGGACACCGAACTAAAGTATACCAAGCCGACGACTCGGCTGACGGGGCACATGGCGGGTTACGACCCCTCGACGGCCCCGAAGTTTGTGTGGCCAGAGCGACTGACGACGGCGAAGGCTGAGATTCGTAAGAAAGTCGACGAGCGCGTGAAGGCGGCCGAGCAGGGCCCGGTCACACAGCCCTATACGAAATGACCCAGATGGACCGCCGACATTTCTTAGGTGTTTCGGCCACGCTGGCTCTGGCGGTAGCCCTCCGCGCCGCCGCCCCCGGCCGCGCCCCGCGCATCCTACTGCGCTCCTCCTGGTAGACTGTAAATATCGGTGATATCGCGCATACACCTGGGATGTTGGCGTTACTCGAGAAGCACCTACCCGAAGCGGAAATTACCTTATGGCCCGGGAGCGTCGACAACGGGGTGGGGGAGATGCTGCAGCGCCGCTTCCCGAAACTCCGCATCCTCGTCCCCGGCAAGATCGACGTCGCCCAGGCCTATGCGGATCATGATTTTCTCCTGCATGGCTCGGGGCCTTCCCTGGTCGCCGAAAAGGACGTTGCCCGCTGGCGTCAGCTCGGGCCCAAGCCCTACGGCGTGCTCGGCATTACCCAAGCTAAACCGACCCCGGCGACCATCGAAATCCTGAATGGCGCTCAGTTCGTCTTCTTCCGCGATGGCGTCTCGCACACCGTCGCCCTCTCCGCGGGGGTGAAGTGTCCTTTGATGGGCTTAGCGCCTGATGGCGCTTTCGCCACGGACCTCCGTGATGACGCCAAGGCGACCACTTTTCTGCAGGCTAACCAGTTAGAGGTCGGCGGTTTCCTTTGCTGTATCCCGCGGTACCGCTCCACGCCCTATTGGTTGATTAAGCCCGGTATACCCTTCGACCCCGTGAAGCAAAAGCGTAACGATGCGTTGAAGGAGCATGACCATGCCCAACTGCGTGCTTCCATCATCGCGGTCGTTCGCCAGACGAAGCTCAAGGTGCTCATCTGTCCCGAAGACCGCACCCAGATGGCCTTGGGTAAGGAAGTGCTGTTCGGTCGCTTGCCCGACGACGTGAAGCCACGCGTGGTTTGGCGCCCAGACTATTGGCTGACCGATGAGGCGTTATCGGTCTACGTCCGCAGCGCTGGGCTCTTCGGCAACGAAATGCATTCACCCATCATGTGTATCGGTAATGGCGTGCCCGCTATCGTCTGTCGCTGGGCCGAACAGACGTCTAAGGGCACGATGTGGAAAGATATCGGCCTTGGTGACTGGCTCTTTGATCTCGATGACGAAGCGCAGTTGCCCGGCATCGTGCCCGCCGTCTTGGCGATGGCCAAAGACCGTGCGGCGGCCCTCGCCAAAGTGGGCCAAGCCCAAGCCATCGTCCTTGCCCGTCAGGCTGCGGCCATGGCTGCCCTGCGGAAGGCGCTCTGAGCC
>CAIYAN010000352.1 GCA_903924185.1 uncultured Opitutia bacterium
AGCGGGACCTTGTCGTGTCCGGCGGGGAGACGGTATTCCAGAACGATACCAGCGATGCCTTGGGCGTTGAGCCACTTGGCGATACCGTGGCCTTCGCCGCCGACGACCAAGCCACCGTAGCCCCCGCCTGGACAGATCACGACCGCCGCGCCGTTAGGTTTCTCGGCTAGGTGCACCGTGTAGCTAGCCTTGGTGGGGAGTGGAGCTTCGTCGGACTTCAATCCCGGAGCGACGCCTTCCCAGAGCGGCTGTTTGGGTGGTGTGGTGTCCGCGGCCAAGGCGGCAACGGCGTAGAACAGAGGCACGAGACGGAGCAGGCTCATCGGGGTGTTGGGTGAGCGGAACTTAGGTATCTACTAGGAAAAGACAAGGGGCAGGGCGCGGCGGCCCTATTCGTCCCAGTTAATGGACACAAAAAACCCCGGGAGCGCCGGGGTTTGGGAGGGAGGCAGCCGGTCTTACTTGGCGGCTTCGACCTTCTTGGCTTCGTAGCCAGGGAGGGCCTTACCGTCAGCGTCGATCTTGTTGACCGACCAGAGAACAGCGCGGGCGACCATGTCGAGGTAACGAGCGTCTTCAACGGTGGCGTTGTTGTGTCCGATGGTGGTCGAGAAGATACGGGTCTTCTTGGGGCCATATTCGTTGGTCCAAGCGACGATGGTGGTGGTTTCTTTCGCGGGTACGACCTTGCCAGCTTTATCCTTCCGCTCGGGGCTGGTCTGGGTGCCGTTGGCGAGACCCTTACCGGTCAGGACTTGGACGTTGTTGTAAAGCTCTTCGTTAACGGTCGTCCAATCAGCGATACCCTTGGTGATAGGGTGCTCCTTGTCGGTGAACTTAATCGCGATGGGCTGCTGGGGGCCGTGGCCGGTGGACTGCAGGCCGAGCATCTCGTACCAATGCGAGTTGTCGTCGCCGGCTTTCACGGGCTGCTGGAACTTGCCCCAGCGGTAGCTGTGCATGGCGCAGTGGAGGTTCACGGCCGGCACGCCTTCGCGGTGGGCCTTGAGGATGTTCTCGACGTAGGTCGGATCGGTGATGTCGGCAGCGCACTCGTCATGGACGACGACGTCGAAGTCTTTGTACCAGCCATCCTTCTTGTAGATTTCGAAGACCGGCTTCGTACCCTTCGTGGCGTCGTAGGCCATCTCGACCTTGGCGTTGAGGCGGGCTTCGATGCCCTTCTTGAGGATTTCCTTCTGGTTAGCGTAGTCATGGCAGCAACCGCCAGCAACGACGAGGACGCGCAGGGGCTTCGCTTCGTCGGCGATGGAGGGCGTGGCCAGACCCGCGAAGAGGGCGAGGGCGAGGAGGGTACGGAGGTTCATGGGGGTAAGGGGATAAAGGGAGCGGGGCAGGGGTTGGGCAAACCAAACTTACTTCCCGGTCGGGGAATCGGTGCGGGCACTCGGCTTGGCCGCGGCCAGGGCGGCTTGGGTGTCGGCCTTGGCAGCCTTCGCGAGGTCGGCGGGGATCGGCAGTCCTTCGACGAAGCTGTAAAGCGCTTCCTTCTGCTTTTCGGTCAGCGGCCGCTCGGCCTTGGGCGGCATGACGTCGCCGGCGCCGCGCTCTAGGAAGACGCGGGCCAGCAGCATGCTGCTGTTGGGCCGGCCAAGCGTGAAGGTCGGGTTCTTGCCGCCCTTGAGCGTGGCTTCGAGTGAGTCGAGGCGCAGCTTGCCCTTCTCCTTCTTCGGGCCGTGGCACGACACGCAGTGCGCATCGAACAGCGGTTGAATCACCTGGGCGTAGTCGGCTTTCTG
>CAIYAN010000353.1 GCA_903924185.1 uncultured Opitutia bacterium
CAAGGTTGCCGATGGCCTGCGCTTGGGCGCGCACGAGGTCGTGGTCTCGACCGACGCCGCCGCAATGGCGAAGCACGCGGGGACGTTCCACTTCATCCTCGACTGCGTTTCCGCCCAACACGACCTCAACGCCTACCTAGCAATGCTCAAGCTCGACGGCACTCTTTGCCTCGTAGGCGTGCCGGAGAAGCCCCTCGCCGTCCATGCCTTCAGCGTGATCATGCCCCGCCGTAACTTCAGTGGCTCCTGCATCGGCGGTATCGCCGAGACTCAGGAGATGCTCGAGTTCTGCGCCCAGCACGGAATCGTTTCGGACATCGAACTCATCCCCATCCAGCAGATTAACGAAGCCTGGACGCGCATGATCAAACAGGACGTCCGCTACCGCTTCGTCATCCATATGGCTTCCTTGAAGGGTTAAAAAGAAGCGGGGGCGATAAAAACCCTCGCCTCCCTTCTCCTTCGCACTCGCCTAGGTTGAAGCGCTCCCTTCAACTGACGGCATGTACCCCCCGGCCCACCCCAGCGCCGTCCGTAGCTTAACCCACCACCTCAGCGTGGTGGCCGCCACGCTTTTCTGCCTTGGCAGTACCTTGTCCGCCGAAAGCCGCCTGCCGGGAATCCAAACAGCCACCCTCGATGCCGCTTTGAAGGGCCGACTGCTCCTTGAGGAACTCAACTGTGTCGCTTGCCATGCCGCCCCGACGGGAACCGACCTTAAGTCTAAGCAGGCTCCGCGCCTCGCGGAGGTCGCCCAAAGAGTCCATCCGACCTACCTAGAGAAATACATCGGCGCGCCCCACACGACCAAGCCGGGTTCGACGATGCCCGACCTTCTGGCCAAACTACCCGAAGCGGAACGCGCCACCGCAGCCAAGGAGCTAACGCATTTCCTGCTTTCGCTCAAGGCTTCGACTTTCGCTCCACAGGCGCCTGACGCCGTGGCCGCGGCCCAAGGGGAAAAACTTTTTCACGCCCGCGGTTGCGCCGCCTGTCACTCGCCCCGCGATGCCCAAGGCCGCGAGACGCTTGCCCCAAAATCCGTGCCACTCGGTGCGCTCGAAGATAAATATAGCCTGCGCAGTTTGATCGAGTTCCTCCGCCAGCCCCACCTGAGCCGCCCATCTGGCCGGATGCCCGACCTCAAACTGCCCGCCCGCGAGCTGGAAAGCATCACCCATTACCTCCTCCGCGACACCCGCGTGCCGGGCCACCTGAACTACACGATGTACCGTGGGCAGGTCTGGGAGGGCATTGGTCATGAAGCGGTCGAACCCGAACGTGCTGGGCAGACAGCTGACTTCGCACTCAGCAACTTTGATCGCGTCCACCACCATATGGCCCTGCGCTTCGAGGGCTGGATTAACCTCAAGGCCGACGGCGACTATCAATTCTTCCTCAAGGCCAACGGCGCCACCTTGACCATCAACGGGAAAGAAGTGGCGGCGTTAGCACCGAAGGATCGTCGCGGCGTCCAAGCTATCGAAGGCAAGGCTGCGCTGCGTGCCGGGATGCAGCAAATCCGCTTGGATTACTACCATACCGGACGGGAACCCTCGCTCTCCTTCGAAGTGGCCGGACCTAATTTCCCACGCCAGGCCATCGCCTCCGCACTCCTCTCGGTCTCCGAAAAACCCATCCCCGCATTTAGCCGTCCAATCGTCGACGCCCAATTAGCCACTCAGGGTCGCCAGAAGTTCTCGCAACTCGGTTGCGTGAGTTGCCATAATGACGTCGGTGCGCCTGCGAGCGCCCCAGCGGTGGCATTAACGATGGCG
>CAIYAN010000354.1 GCA_903924185.1 uncultured Opitutia bacterium
TCACAATCGGCTTTTTTGACGAAATTTTGATGAAGAAAGACCCTAGGAGCACCTCCGGGAGAAAATCTCGCCCGGGCTGGGGCGCAAACGTCAGTTGTTAGTGTTGCTCACGCTATTCACCCCCACCCGCGGGGTTGCCCCAGAGCCGCGGGTCGTCCACCCTGCCCTGATGCAACCAGGCCCGCCGGCAGAAACCTCCGCAAAGACCCCGCGAGCCCCCCTCCTCGCGTCTTGCTGGACGCCAGACGCACTCGCGGAACGCGGTTGGCGCGGCGCGCTGAAAACCTCGTGGCGGATCTTAGCCACTTGCTGGCAGGGGACCATCAGCAATCGCCTGCCGCAGCAATCGGCGGCCCTGACCTATTACACCTTGATGTCCGTCGGCCCAATCCTTGCGCTCGCACTCACAGTTTCTGGATACATCCTCACACGCTCAGGCAACGCAGGGGACAATCCTGCGAAGCAGGCCATCGTCGCCGGTATCGAATACCTGGTGCCGCAAGTGGCCGCCCAGACAACCAACAAGCCCACCACGGCGAGCAGTCCGACGCAACTGCGCGAGATTAATGTCGAGCTCGATGCCTTCGTCGACCGCCTCCTGGCGAATGCGGCGAACGGCCAAGCGGGCGTGGTTGGATTAGGCCTTATCCTGGTACTCGCCGTGCTCATGCTGAGCCGCGTGGAAGATGCGCTCAATGGCATCTGGGGCGTCCGCTACGGACGTAGTTGGCGCGATCGTTTTGCAAACTACCTGCTCTTCCTCGTGCTGTTCTTTCTGATTGGTGCCACGACGGTCACGATGCTTTCGATGGCGGCCCTCGCCAAGATGTTTGGGGACAGCACCAATTGGCTCGGCGACTGGCTCATTCGCTTACCTTGGGGCGAAGCGATTATCGGCTTCATTACCGGCAGTGGTCCCTTCTTCGTCTCCCTCGGCTTACTGGCGCTGGCCTTCGCCGTCTTCAACCGGATGATGCCGAATGTACGGGTCCGCTGGAGTGCGGCCCTCATCGGCGGAACCACCATCGCGCTCCTCATCACCGCCAACCATCACCTCGCCGCCCTTTACGTTGGGAGAGTATCGCAATTCCAGGATCTATACGGCGAACTCAGCATTGTCTTGGTGCTCATGTTTGGCACCTACCTCGCTTGGCTTTTCGTGCTCATTGGCGGCCAGGTCGCCTACGCCTACCAACACCGCCGGGCACTGGCTCTCCATAAAGCTTGGGAAAGTCTTAGCCATCGGGCCCGCCGCACCCTAGCCTTTGTGTGCGCCGCTGAGACACTCCGCCGCTATCGCGGGGGCCTGGCCGGCCCGAGGGCCGAAGATATCGCTGAAATCGCCCGCATCCCTGCGACCGTCGCCGATGGGTGCCTCCAGATGCTGCGGGACGCTGGCCTCCTCGCGATGGAAAGCCGCACGGAGGGCCACCGCCCCGCCCGGCCCTTGGAGTCCATGACCGTTGGACAGCTCTGGGGCGTTGTGGACCTACATTCCGACAACAACGCTGGGGAGCCGGACTTGCGGAGCGATCCGGCGGCCAGGGAACTCGCTCAGATTGAACAGCGCCTCATGCAGACCCCTGATTCGCAAGTCACCCTCGGAGAACTCGCCAACCGGACTTGAATAGTCCTGCCGTCGCAAGAGGGCCAGAGTTCAGAGACTCCGAGCGGATGGCCGACGCTGCCATGACTCGCAGATAACGAATCGGCCAGCAGCCCAAAGCCCCCGCGCGTGGGAGCGGGCGCTCGAAGTGAAGCGAGCCGAGCCTGGCATTTACCGGCAAGGGCCATTCCATCGTTACCGTTCAGCCTGAACCTCCGGTAATCGGTTGTTCCAACTGGCATGAGGCCACGCCTGGCCGCAGGCAGGCAGACCCGAGGGCACGACGTGAGTAACCGAACCGAGTACAGCCGACTTCAAGCCTGCCTACGCCGTGGCGAGGCCCGCGGCCGACTTAGAATAAGTTGGACACGAGCCTCGATGGGCTGGGGTCGGTAGCGACCCCTGGAAATAAGAGGACCCCGGCCACCTTGCGGTGACCGGGGTCCGTAAACCTGGCGACGACCTACTCTCGCACAGCAGCGTGGCTGCACTACCATCGGCGGCTACATTCTTAACTTTCGTGTTCGGGATGGGAACGAGTGTTTCCATGTGCCCATGATCACCAGAAGGAATCCTCGAGTCGCTCTCAGTGAAGGGTGATCATGAGATGGTTTTGGCCAGGTTTGAGCGACTGTCATAGGGAAAGTTGCACAATTTACGCATAGTAAAATTACCGTTCTAATTCCATTGGCCTAGACGTCATTTGAGACGGCTAAGAAAGCCAATTGCAGATCAATCGAACATTAGTATCGCTAAGCTCAACGTATCGCTACGCTTACACCTGCGACCTATCAACCAGGTGGTCTACCTGGGTTCTATAGGGAGATCTTATCTTGGGAAAGGCTTGGCGCTTAGATGCTTTCAGCGCTTATCCGTTCCATGCTTAGCTACCCGGCGGTGCCACGGACGTGACAACCGGAACACCAGA
>CAIYAN010000355.1 GCA_903924185.1 uncultured Opitutia bacterium
AGTCGTCGGGACGCTCGATCAGTTCGCCGACCAGACCGAGGTGGTGAAGGGTGATATCGTCCCTGCGCCCGCGCCGGATAAGGAAGCCACGGCGCCGTACGGCGAACCAGCCGATCAGCGCGGCCTGAAGCACTTCGTGAATAAGGGTTATAGCGTCGGGTACGATGATAGTCTCCCATCCCCACGTTGGTCTTCCTACCGTGTCTTCCCTTATAAGGACGTGCACCTCGAGCGGCCTTCGACCTTTAAGTCGGACGTCCGCACCGCCGCGCGCGTGACGACTACCGAGTTTGTGCGTTCGGGGTATGACCGCGGCCATCTTTCTCCTAACTACGCGATCTCGGTCTGCTACGGCGAGGAGGCCCAAAAGGAAACCTTCCTGCTTTCGAACATCGTCCCGCAGGTGCACGCCCTCAACGCGGGCCTCTGGAAGGACCTCGAGCAGCGTATCGTGCGCCGTTACGTCGAGCGCTACGGCACGGTCTGGGTGCAGGTCGGCCCAGTCTTTGCCGAGCCCGCCGCTAAGAAGGTCGGGCGCATCCCCGTCCCATCTGCTTTCTGGATGGTCATCTCGGAATACGAAGAAACTACCCGCGGCCTGCGCGCCATCGCCTACCTGATTCCGCACGAGGAGACTTGGCGCGACCACGAACTCACGCGCTACGTCGTGAGTATCCGTAAGGTCGAGACGCTGACGGGCTTGGATTTCTTTCCGAAGTTACCGAAGGCGACCCAGGACCGACTCGAATCAACGCCCGCGCCCCGCGCGTGGTGATTTCGCCAAGGCTGCGCGTAAGTCGGCCGCCTGAATTAGCACAACGCAGTCGAGCCCGTCCGCCGTTGGCAGCCAGAGCATCGGTAGCTTCGGCCAAGCCTGGTGCATCGCATCGCGCAGGCCGCCGACTTCGATGACCAGCACACCGTGCGGTTGCAGGAGTTCGCTGGCTTGCGCGAGTAGTTTGCGGATGACATCGAGCCCGTCCTTACCGGAGACCAAGGAGTTCTTGGGCTCCATCTTAAATTCCGCGGGCAGACGTCGGTAAATGCCTTCCGGCTCGTAGGGTGGGTTGCTGAGGATCAGGTCAAACTTCGGGCCGCCGAGCAGCGCCGTCATCGTATCGGTCTCGTGTAACTTGATCCGCTTCGTCTCGCCGTGGTCAGCCACGTTGAGCTTCGCCACCTCGAGGGCGGGCGCGGAAAGGTCGGTCGCTTCCACTTTGGCCTGCGGAAAACGCTTCGCGAGCAGGATGGCTAGGCAACCGGAGCCCGTGCACACATCGGCCACGCGCTTAACCTGCTCGACGGGCGGCAACCAGCGCGGGATGGCTTCTGGAATCAGCTCAACAAAGTAGGAACGCGGTACGATGACCCGTTCATCGACGCGGAAGCGCAGGCCGCCGAGCCAAGCTTCACCGACGAGGTAGGCCGTCGGGACGCGTTCGAAAACGCGGCGTTCGAGCAGGGCGAGGAACTGGGCCTTCTCGGCGGGCTTGAGGGCGCGCTCAAAGCACAGCGGGAGCTTTTCCCAAGCGAGACCAGTGGCCGCGCTCATCAAGGTCAGCGATTCCTCCTGCTCGTCGAGGAACCCTTGGCCATAGGCTACGTCGGACGACTTAAGCAGCTTGTTCGCGAAGCGCAGGTGTTCACCGCCCGTGCGCAGACGCGCGGTCTGGGCCGGAGTAGGGCGCGAAGGTGCGCTCATCAGAGATTTGCCGTCCTCAGGTGAGGGGCGCGGCCGACCACAGTTCCTTCGGGGTACGTTCGAAGAAGTCCTCGAGGTACTTCGTCGTGGCGCCACCTTGGCGGAAGACCGGGTCCTTCATGATCGCACGGCATACCGGGATGGTGGTATGGATACCACGAATGATGTACTCGCTGAGGGCGCGGTGCATGCGGTCGAGCGCCTTCTGGCGGTTGGCACCGACCGAGATGAGCTTAGCCACCATGGAATCGTAATTGGGCGGGATGGTGTAGCCCGAGTAGCAATGGGAGTCGACGCGGACGCCGTGGCCACCGGGCGTGTAGTACAGGCCGATGGTGCCAGGGCTTGGCGTGAAGTTGCGAGCCGGGTCTTCGGCGTTAATGCGGCACTCGATGGCGTGGCCAGTGATCTTAATGTCCTTCTGGTTAAGCTCTAGCTTCTCGCCGCAGGCGATGAGGATTTGGCGACGCACCAAGTCGATGTCGGTGACCTCTTCGGTCACGCCGTGCTCCACTTGGATACGGGTGTTCATCTCCATGAAGTAGTACTTTCCGTTGCGATCGACGAGGAACTCGATCGTGCCAGCGTTATGGTAACCGATGGATTCGGTCAGGCGGACGGCGACCTTGCCCATCTCCTCGCGGAGCTTGGGGGTCAGGAACGGAGAAGGGGATTCTTCGATGAGCTTCTGGTGGCGACGCTGCACGGAGCAATCGCGCTCACCGAGGTGGAGCACCTTGCCATGCTCGTCGGCCAGCATCTGAAACTCGATGTGGCGGGGCTGTTCGATATACTTCTCGATGTAGACGGAGCCGTTCCCGAAGGCCTTCTCGGCTTCGCTGCGGGCGCTATCATACTCTTTGGAGAAAGCGGCGGCATTGTGCACGATGCGCATGCCTTTACCGCCACCACCAGCGACGGCCTTAATGATGACGGGGAAGCCGATGCGCTGCGCTTCCTTGATGGCTTCGCGCTGATTGTCGACGGGGCCGTCGGAGCCAGGGACCGTGGGGACCTTGGCCTTCGCGGCGGTCTGGCGGGCCACGGCCTTATCGCCCATGAGGCGGATGGCTTCGGGGCGGGGACCGATGAACTTGATGTTGGCGGTAGCGCACTTCTCGGCGAAGCCCGCGCGCTCGGAAAGGAAGCCGTAGCCCGGGTGGATGGCGTCGACGTTGGTGATCTCAGCAGCCGAGATGATACGGTCCTCGCGCAGGTAGGAGTCCTTGCTGGGGCCCGGCCCGATGCAGACAGCCTCGTCGGCTAGTTGGACGTGCAGGGACTGTTCGTCGGCCTGGGAGTAGACCGCAACGGTCTTAATGCCCAGCTCGCGACAAGCGCGGATGACGCGCAGGGCGATTTCGCCGCGATTGGCGATGAGGATTTTGTTCATGCTCGGAAATCGGTGATCAGCCGACCTTCACGCGGAAGAGGGGCTGGCCGAATTCGACCGAGGTTCC
This sequence comes from uncultured Opitutia bacterium, assembly GCA_903924185.1. Lineage (GTDB taxonomy): Bacteria > Verrucomicrobiota > Verrucomicrobiia > Opitutales > UBA953 > UBA953. The sequence goes on from CAIYAN010000355.1 coordinate 3,163, forward strand.
GCTCGCCACGAGGCATTCGACAATGGTGCCGGAGAGTTCGGACTGGATTTCGTTCATCACCTTCATGGCCTCGATAATGCAGACGACGCTGTCGGCCTTCACGGGTGAGCCCACGGCGACGAAGTTAGGCGAGTCCGGGGAGGGGGTAGAGTAGTAGGTGCCGACCATCGGGGAGGTGATGACCTTCATGTTGGGGTCGGCGGCCAAGGGGGCAGGGGCGGCAGCCACAGGCGCAGGGGCGGCAGCCACTGCGGCGGCGGCGACAGGGGCGGGAGCAGCGGCACGACCGGGGAGGTCGCGCTTGATGCGCAGCTTGAATTCTTGGTCTTGGATTTCGAATTCGGAAAGGTCCGACTTCTTCATTAAATCCACGACTTGTTTGATCTTATTAAGGTCCAAGGGTATGTCCTCCGTGAGGGGGTGGACCAGACTGATACAGCGGGACAGGGGGGCAAATCAACCCTCATTCCAGCAAGGAGGGGGGTATTTTACCTAAAGTGCTGTCCTTCTTAGGGTTAAGTATATCAGAAAGCTTGGGTAAAGCGCTGACTTCTGGGTCAGCAAGGGGGCCTTTTAAGCGCACTCGGGTGAGGCTCAGGAAGGCGCGGTTGATATTCAGGATTTCCAGGGGGTTAAACCCACCCTTCTTGGGCAGGGAGAAGTCCCCTTCGAACTCTAGGGTGGAGGCCTGCAGGTCAATTTCCCCAGCTAGGGTCAAGCGGGCGTCGGGCCCTTTAATCACGAGGTCGGGGAAGTAGGCCCGCCCACCCACGCAGCCGAATTGCCCCGTGGCTTGGGTCAGGTCATAGGAGGTAGATTTGATTCCGAAGGCCTCCAGGAAGATAGAGACCCCGCCCAAGAGCTGGACCCGCTTCAGTTCAGGGTCGACGAGGTCAAAGTCCCCCAGTCCTTTGAGGAGGCGGGGCTCCTGGAGGTTGATGCTACCCACAAACTTGAGGTCGAGCTTCCCGGGGGCACTCGGTGCCGACGGCTTAGGGGGGGTCGGCTGGGTGGCGGCGGCGGTGGCCGGCTTGGTCGGGTTGAATTGCTCCATGAGCTTCGCAACCTTCTTCGGGTCGCAGCCCTTCAGTACGAGGGAGACCTGCGAATCCTTCAGGGGGTCGCCTTGCATGCCGAGCGTCGCTTGGCCATCCGCCAGCGCGAGCCCGGCCTTGATCTGGAGGTTCCTCGGCTGGCTGAGCACGTCCAGCGTGAGCCCGCGGCTTTCAATGCCCCAGGCCGAGAACGTCCCCGCGCAAGTCACACGCGCTTTGATGTCCAGTTCTACGCCGTTGGGTTGGATATCTAGGGTGAGCTCTTGGTCCGCGGGCAAGCGCAGGCCGCGCATGGCTTCACCCAAATCCACTCCCGCACAGCGAGCCGCGACCCAGGGTTGCAGGTTACCACGCGCATGGATGAAAGGCCCCGCGACCGAATCTTTCTTCGTCCAATCCCAGGTCATCGTGCCATCGAGGAACCCGTCGTCCTTGCCGACGCCACTGAGGCGGTGCAGGCCGATCTTCGTGCCCTTGGCGTCGGCGTCCACGAGGATTTCAACGGAGCGGAACGGTGACTGCATGAGCGTGAAGTCCTGGAGTAAGACCCGGCCGCGGACCTCGCTCTGATGGTCACCCCAATGGCTATGTACTTCGATGGTCGCGTACGGACGTTGCTTCGCCACACAGAGTTTCCAGAGGTTGATCCACCAATCGCCGAGTAACCGATCCAGCGCGGAGGGCTGGAGTTCGCCGCGCAGGCGCAAGGCAAAGGGACCGCCTGGGTCGAGGGAGCAATCGGCTTCACCGACGATACTGGCGAGGTGGCTTTCACGGAGCAGTAGCGCGTAAGGCGTCCGTTCCGGCACAAAGGAGAACTTGGTGCTAAAGGGGAGATCACGGGCCGGGGAAACCGTACGTGGTGAGAGGCCGAGCACATCCAACCCACTGAAGCTGACCTCGCCGTCGACTTGCCAGCCAGACGGGGCGCGCTGGGCATGGATATCGGCGAGGTTAAGCACCCCCGTGATTTCACCAACCAAGGGTGCCAATGCTGTATCGAGCGCCGGCACTGCCCGGCGTAGGTCGACGGCGGTGATTTGTCCTTCGGGAATTTGGATGAAAAATCCGTCTGGCTCGGTCGCCTTCGCTGCCGGCGTCCAGATCGCCAAGCCGTGGACGCTACTCGTGGTGGTGGCCGCGTCGAAGCGCGCGCGTAGGCTCGCTTGGCCGGTGGGTGAGAGGGTCTGCGCGAGCTTCGTGCGGAGGCTTAGGCCAGTGAATTGAGCCACGGACACTTCGTCCAATGAGAGTTGGCCCTGCGTTTCGACGAGGCTACCGGCACCGGTTAACTGGAGGGTCAGTTGACCTGCTTGAATGTCTCGGAAGGAAAGATTTTTCGCGGTGATTCGTGCCTGCCAAGTTAGGAGCGCTCCCCGTGCGTTAAGCTTGAGCTCGCCCAGTGCGAGCATCTCGCGCGCCTGGATGAGGCCGAGCCCCTCTTGGGACCAGTCGTTGCCGAGAAGCGCGTGACCGCGGAGGTTGGCGCCGCCTTCGGCGTTACCACGCGCCGCCAAGTTAATCGAAGCCCCGCCCGAGCGTTCAGCGATTAGCAAAGTCTCTTCAATCTGGCGCAGGAGTTGAGCGGCCTGCGCGGGGATGCCTCCGGCGGCGGGCGTTCCGTCGCTCGCGGCGTCCCGCTGGAGTAAGGCGGACGGGAGTTCACCATGGATGGAGGCGATAAATTTACCGGAGCGGGCGAGGAGCGAAGACACCATTAACCAGCGTCCTTCGCGGCGCGCTTCCAAGCGAATGTCCTCGATGAGCAGTCGGCTTTGGCCGAGGCCCGAGACTGAGGCGGGACACCAGAGTTTTCCCCCGCGGAGGCGGATGCGCGTGGGGCTGACACGTCCGGCGAGTAACTCCGGCAGACTCACACCGACTTCGATGCGGGTGGCAGTGAAGATTTCGCCAGTCAGGCCGATGACCTCGAGCGAGACATCGTCGGCCGCCAACGATTGGTCGGGCAAGACCCAGAACTGCCGAGCTTGGAGGCGTAGGCCTTGTTCGGCCAAGCGCTTCGTCAAGGACTCCGTGAGAGTGCTCGGCAGCTGCACGGGACCGTCTAAAGACGCGAGCCAGAGGAGGGCTAGTTGAACGGGTAAGAGTAAACTTAAACCAGTGATGACGAGCCCGCGCAGGAATTTACGAAACCCGGAGACTGCGGGGGCTTTCTTCATCGCCCATCCGACCCGAGCAGCGGGATAAGGATTTCGGCGAGGGAAGTTTCGAGGAGGAAGTCATCGCCATCGCCTTCATCGCGCACGAGGACGGCGGTGCGGTTGAGCGGTGCCGTGCAGAGGTAGGTGCGGAAGGATTCGCTCGCACCCGTGGCGCCGGCGGCGACTTGATCGGTGATGCGGAGTTCGTAGCGGAAGTCGCCGGCGCCGATATCACGCGTTGGGAATTCCGTCGCGCGGACCTGCATGAGGGCCGTGGCGAGTCGTCGACTGCTGGCTGGGTCGAGGCGACCGGTGCCCGCCCAATTACCGTCGGGGCCGAGGCGGGCTTCACCGATGACTTTGCCGTCGGCTTTTTCGGTGAGCCGCAAGCCGGTGACTTTCGCGCCGGCCGCGAGCTCCGCGAGTTCGCGGTTACGCCAAGCCTTCGGGTCGACGGCGGCTTGGGCGTTACGCAAGAGGGAGATATCGCAGACCGCCGCCAGCGGAGACCCTTTTTGGTGGACCAGCAGGGAGCCCGGCGCAGCGGCGGAGGTGGGGGTGGCGTAGAACGAAAGGACGATGCGGTCGCCGCCGAATTCGACTTCGGCCTTATGTAATGGTTCGGCGGGAAGTTGGGCCGCAGGGACGAGTGTGGGGCTGGCGTTGGGCCCCGCGAGCGTCGCCCGGAGGCGCGTCAGCGAGGTCAGGAATTCCCGAATTAACTTACCATCGGCCTCGCGCCGCTTGGTCGCCGTCGAGCCTGGGGCGACGGGGATTTCCCAGCGGGGTTCGGCGCCGGTTGTATCAAGTCGATGAAGTGTGATGAAGCGTCCGCCGGAGGTGATGGTCAGGCCACTGGCGAGTTCAGGGTCGAAGTCGGCGGGGCGGGCAGAGGCGAGTGTGGCCTTCGGATTTCCCCATTCAGTGAGGGCTTTGGTTTCAACGAGAAAGAGCGAAGCGTTGTCCTCCAGCTTGGCCCAGCGTTGAGCGGGTGCGCCCACCTTAGGCTTACCGATTAGCAGCACTTGTCGGCGCGAGTTTCCTTCCAGCCCCAGTCGGAGCTCTGGCGTGGCCAGCCCAGTTTCGCTTTCGTCGGCGTCGGCGAACTTCACGGCGCGGAGATTGGATAGGTCGGTGATAGCCTTGGTGGCCCGATCTGGATCGGCGAGCGCATCGAACGGGGCTTCAAAGCGCCATTCCGGTCCTTGATTCTTGCGACCTGGTCGGGTGCGTTCTTCGTAAGAGAGCGACGTCACGCTGTCGCCGTCCTTCTGGCGCAGCCGGGCCGAAACCGTGCGCACCTCGAAGTCGGCAATCTCAAAGATTTTGTCGACGCGGTAGCTCTCTGGTTTGGCTTCCAGTGCCGCCGCCATCGCATCGCCTAACGGGATAATCCGGTTACCGTTCGCCGTCAGGAGGAAGAGTCGGCGGGTATCCTTGTTTTCGCCAATCTTTACTTCGAGCGTCGCGCCGGCATCGGAGGTCGTGCGGAGGATCCAGCGCGGTGCGGTGAGTCCATAGGTGGCGAGGCTACCGCCAGCGGCTTTAGTTTCAGCGGTCGCAAAGCCTTTGTCTCCGTCGATGAAACGAATCTCATCTAGCAGGCGTTGCACGGCCCAAAGGTTGGCCGGCCATTCAATGGGGGCGGTGATGCGCCAGGAGCTTGGACGCTTTTCGAGGACGAGTTTCTGGCCAGACTCGGTCAGCTCGATTTTCGCAAGGGCCGCTGGGAAAAGGAGGTCTTGGCTGGCGGCCGTTTGGCGATGGACGGAAGTCGCCCGCCAGACCAGGCCGAATGCGACGAGGTTGGCCAGAAGTAGGACAAGGGTGGTGCGGGCGATCCGCATGTGACCCTTAACTTCTGCGTCGCCAGACTGAAACCGCAAGCCCGACTAACAGGACCGCTAAGGGAATCCCTCCAAAGCGGAGCGCTAAGGCCCAGAAATCCGCCGCGGTCGCATTGACTTGATAGACGCCGGCGGCACGAGTCGGGAGGGAGATGGCGCGGTCGCGGTCCGAAAGCCAGGCGGCGCATTGGGTCACAAAGGCTTGGTTGCCACCGCGGTTCAGGCGGGCGTTGGAAACGAGGTCGGTGCTACCGATGACGATGAGGCGTCCGCCGATACTGCCCGTGCCCTTACGGATACCGGCAGCCCTTTCGGCGGCGGCGGCGATGCAGACCGGACCCGGGTGATCGCGGTCAGGGTCGAAGCGGATGGGACGCTGTAAAGGATCGGCCTCCCCCCAAGAGAGCATGGCCCCGTTCCGGACGTTGGACGAGAAGACCAGCGGCGTCACGGAAAGCGTGCTGTCCGGGGTGCTGCCTTCGTCAAAGCGTGCGGGGCGGGCGCGCGTGACCACCAGGGGAAGGTCCTGCTCGCGCAGCACGCGGGTCAAGGCGTGAATCTTCTCAGGGAGCATCCGGACGGCGATGTCGCCGTCGGCGGTGCGGCAAGAGGGGTCGTTTTCCTGCAGGAGGGCGTCCGGTGAGAAGATGGCCCATTCGGATAAGACCGCTTCGAGGCCATGCTCGCGGCCGGGCTCGAGGAAGACCAACACGCGGCCGTTCCGGTCATACAGGTAGCTCCGGAGACGCTCGGCCTCGGCGGCCGAGAAGGCCGCTTGTGGGCCGGCGATGAGGACCATCGTCGCATCGCGCGGGATTTCCGACGCCGTCGGTAGGTCGAGTTCGCGGAGGATGAAGTTGCGGTTGCGTAATTGGCGAGAGAGTTGCGAAAGGCCGCGCAGGGGCGAGGTGTCGCTGAGCCCGAGTTCGCCATGCCCACGGGTAACGTAGCAGATGGCTGGCCGGTCTTCGGTGACTTCGAGTAAGGCCGAGGTGACCGCTTCTTCGCCGCGAAAACTGGCGACTTTGGCGGCGTTGCTATCGACGAGCTCAGCGAGGGTGACGAACTTGGCGCGGGTTCCGCAGGTGAGGATTAGCCCGATATTACGGCCCGGCGGGCCGTGGCGGGCCGCGACTTCCGATAGCACCTCTTGGTTGAGGCCGTTGCTGACTTGCAGGATGTTGAACCATTCGCTGCCCGTGTGCGAAGCTTCCAGTTTATAGGCCTCGAGTAGCTTGATGAGTTGGCTCCGCAGGCCAGCGTCGCCTTCGCTGAAGTTATCCGAGAGCACTAAGGCGCGGACCCAATTACGATTTTGCTTATCGCCAATCGGACTCTTGCGACCAGCGACGCGGACCGTTTCGGCGGACTCCGCCGCCAACGAATGCCGGTGGTCCCACGTTAGGTCTTGGCGGAAGCGGAACTCGGTTTGCGAGGCGAGGTAGTTGAACGTCACGGCCAAGCCGATGGCGAGCAAAGCTTGGGTCAGCCGGTTGAAGCGGCGGATGGGGCGGACGGCGCCGAAGTCATCGCGGGGCGGAGCCATCTTATTCTTGGCCCTCCACGGCGAGGACGGCCAACCCGAGCGAGAGCATCATGCCAGTGACATAGAGTACGAGCGGTCGGGAATCGAGGATGCCGCCAGCAAAATCCTGAAGGTGCCCGAAGGTGCGGAGGTGTGCAGCGGGTTCGCGGAGCCAACCCAGCCACGACCAGCTTTCGATGGGCAATGAATCCATCGCACCGCCGACGGCGGTGAGGCCGAGGAGGCAGATGAACGTCAGTAGGGCCGCCAGTGCCGAGCTCCGGGTGAGGCAGCTGCAGAGGATGCCGAGGGCGACGTGGAGTAGGCCGCTCACTAACACGAAGCAGAGTCCGCCGAACAGCGTGGCGGGATCGCTGAGGCGTTGATCACCAGCGGTCCCTAAGCGGGCGTTCACAATCCAAGGGAAGATGAGAAACGCACACCAAAATGCGGCCCACGTGAGCCAAGCGGCGAGGAACTTTGCCCACACGATGGCAGCGGTACTGGCGGGCGTCGTGAGGAGGGCGGACAAGGTGCCGCTCCGCCGCTCTTCAGCGAAACTGCGCATCGTGAGTAGCGGCAGGACACAGAGCAGCGGAAGCCAGAAGAGGCGGAAGGTGGCTTCGACGGGCGTCCATGGTTGCGGCGCTCGGCTGCATTCCAGCAAGGCGAAGAAGTGGATACCGCCCATGAGTGCCAGGAATAGCGCCGCCGAAGCCCAGGTATTGCCAGAGAGTACGGCGGTGCGCAATTCGTGCGCTAAGAGCGTGCGGAAGTGTCGCATGTTTAGGAACGGCGGCCCTCCGCTGGGGTGCGTCGCGTGGCGGCGAGGAAGATGTCTTCGAGGCCGTAGCGTTCTTCGGCAATCTCGCGCAGTGGGAGGCCGGCGCTGAGGAGCGTCGTCGCGAGGGTCTCGCGCGCCGGCGATTGCGCCGGGAGCACGACGCGGTAACGCGTCCAACCGAGGTCGGTAGCGACGCCGTCTTCGACGGTAGCGGCGGGTTCGGCCGCCGTGCAGAGCGCGACGAGTTCCGCTTGGCTGGCCTTAGTCACCACGGTGAAGCCCGCGTGCGGTAGGAGTTCGCGCCGGAGGTCATCAGTGCGGCCTTGGGCTACGAGTCGGCCCCGGTTAATGATGACGACCTTGTCACAGACCTGTTCGACTTCGTGCAAGATGTGACTCGAGATGAGGACCGCCATCTGGCCGCGGAGCGAGCGAATGAGGTCGCGGATGCCGAGGATCTGGTGCGGATCGAGGCCGATGGTAGGTTCGTCCAAGATGACGACCTTGGGTTGGGCCAAGAGCGCGTCCGCAATACCGACGCGTTGGCGAAAGCCTTTGGAGAGTTGGCCGATGAGGCGCCCGGAAGCCCGCCGCACGAGGTCACAGTCTTCCATTACTTGGTTGACGCGCGCGTCGACTTTACCGGCGTCGACATCTTTGAGGCGCGCCCGCAGGCGTAAGTATTCTTCAACCCGCAGGTCTTCCGGGAGCGGGTTGTTCTCTGGCATATACGCCATGTGGCGTTTGGCTTCAGCGGGATTGAGCGCGACCGAGACGCCCCAGATGGAGGCGCAGCCCGACGTGCCCGCCATCGTACCCGAGAGAATCCGCATGGTGGTCGACTTGCCAGCGCCGTTGGGCCCGAGGAAGCCAACGACTTCGCCGGGGGCCACGGAGAACGTAAGGTCTTCGATCGCCGTCAGCGAACCGTAGCGCTTAGTCAGGCGTTCAGCCGCCACGGCGGCCTCCGGCTGCGGCGCGACGTCGCTCATCGAAACTTACTTACCCGCGGGGAGCGCGGGTGGGACGCTCACGGGGGTGAGCAGCGAAGGTTCGGAACGGACGAGCCAGCTTTTATCGGAGGCCCAGACATGGTTAGGCTTCAAGCGCTTATCCATGAGGTTAACCCACTTGGCGGCGGTGGCGCTATCGCCCTTGGCGAGAGCGAGGTTGGCGAGGACGTACATGGCGTAGCCACGCAGGGTGTCCGGGGCGGAATTGTCTTCGGCAATGGCGACGATGCCGGCCTCAGCGTCGGCTTGACCGAGCTCTTGGCGGGTGAGGGCTGCGTACAGGCGAGCACGGATGGCGATGGCCTTCACGGCTTTCGACTCGCCGACGACGGCCTTACCGGCGGCGTCGTAGGCCTTGGCAGCGTCTGCAAGTTTGTTGGCTTTGCGGAGGTCGTCGGCGACTTCCAGGAGGGCGACGGCGGCGAGGGGCTCACCCGGGTGGGCAGCAGCGAAAGCTCGGCGGGCATCCGCATCGGTGCAGGCCACATAGGCTTGGCCGAGTTCTGCACGCTTCGATTCCTGCCAGAAATGGAAGCCAATGGCGCCGATAATAGCCAAGACGACCGCGGTCGTCCCGCGGACTAGGAGGTTCTTGTTACGTTCCCAGAACAGCCACAGGCGGTCTTCCGCATCGGCGTTTGCAAAGTCTTCGTCTACGACCACGAGATTACGGTCATCGTCGCTCGGGGGACGCTTTTTTGAGCTGTCTTCGGCCATGGGGGTTCAACCCTTGCCAATGCCTGCCCAGTGTCAACCCCCGCCTCCCCCCGTTGCTCCGGGCTTGTGCCAGTCCGCCAGACGCTAACACTGGGGCTTCATGAGCGCTTCCGCCTCCGTCCTTTCTGCCCTCAAGACGGCTAAAGCCAAGGGCCAGCTTTCCGCGGCCTCCTTGGCTAACGCTGCTGGCTGGCTTGAATCCGGGGCCCTCCCCCCGGCCGCGGTGGAAGCCTTGGCCGACTTGGTGGCCCAAGGGGCCTGGGCTGAATTAGAAGATCGTTTCTATAAGGGTATCGCTTTTGGCACCGGGGGCATGCGCGGCCGCACGGTCGGCCGGGTCAGTGCCGCCAATGAACTCGATGCCGCTGGGTTACCCATCCGGGCCGCAGTCGGCTCGGCTTGCCTGAACGACTTCAACGTCCTTCGCGCCGGCCTGGGCCTCTGGCGTCAGGCCTCCGCACAGAACCCCACCCCCCGGCTCGTGGTCGCCCACGATGTCCGGCATTTCTCCCGCCACTTTGCGGAGCTGCTGGCCTCCGCTTGGACCCAGTTGGGCGGTGAGGCTTACCTCTTCGCCGACGCCCGCTCCACGCCGCAATTGAGTTTCACGGTCCGTCACCTCGGTGCTCACGCTGGTGTGGTCATTACGGCCAGCCATAACCCTTCACACGATAACGGCTTTAAGTGCTGTCTCGCCACTGGCGGGCAGGTCACGCCGCCCGATGACGTCGCGATTGTTGAACATGTCGGCCGGATCAGCTTGGCCGACGTCGAGCCTTACCTTGAGAAGAATCTCGCGGGTGTCTTGACCGTTCCAGCTGCCGCGGAAGATGCCTACCTGGCTCGCCTCGCCGCCTTGGTCGTCGACCCGGAAGTACTCTCGCGCCACGCCCCCAAGGTCGTCTTCACCAATCTCCACGGTACGGGCGACGTCATGGTAATCCCTGCGCTCCGTCGGGTCGGCCTCGACCCGTTTGTGGTCGATGAGCAACGCGAGCACGACGGCCGTTTCCCGACGGTGCCTTCGCCCAACCCCGAAAGCCCAGCGGCGTTCGTCCTTGCGCTCAAGCACGCCGAAGAAATTGATGCCGACTTAGTCTTGGCGACTGATCCCGATTCGGATCGCGTCGGGGTGGCTTGTCCGCTGCCCAAGGGAGGGTATCGCCTCCTCACGGGTAATGAAGTCGCGGCCCTGCTGACGGAGTTTCGGATCTCGTCACTCAAGGATGCCGGCATTTTACCTGCGGCCGGGACCGAGGCCGCCGTCGTGGTTAAGTCTCTGGTCACGACCCCGCTCGTTCAGGCCATCTGCGATCGTCATGGCATCCGTTGCGTCGAGACTTTAGTTGGCTTTAAGTGGATTGCACGAAAGCTCGAACGCTGGGCGAGTAAACTCGCTGCCGGCGCGGGCACCGAGGCGCCCGCCCTGCCGCTACATCGGCGCGCCCCGCTCGCTTTACGTCACTCCGCACTCTTCCTCTTGGGTGCCGAAGAGAGCTACGGTTACCTCGCCGACGACGCCGTCCGGGACAAAGACGCCAATGCAACCGTGGTGATGCTCTGCGAGTTTGCGGCCGTCCTACGCTCGCGCGGACGCACGCTACTCGACGCCCTCGATGCGCTGCACCTCGTGCATGGCGCTCACCACGAAGACCTCCTGAACCTTTCGTTTGAAGGTGCCGAAGGCGCTGCTGCCATCCGGCGCATCGTCTCCACGTGGCGCGCGCACCCGCCCAAAGAAATCGACGGGGTTAAGGTCGTGCGCGTGACCGACTTCGAGCGCGATGAAGTCCTCGACGCCGAAGGCGAACGCGTGCCGAAGGAAGAATTCATCATGGCTGAGCTGGCGGATGGGCGCCGCCTGGCGGTCCGGGCTTCCGGGACCGAGCCCAAGGTAAAGTTCTATTCGTTCGCCGCCGCCAAGGCTGAAGACGCCGATGACCTCGGGGCCGCGCGTGAGCGGGCCAAGCGGTCGGCCCTCGCCTTGCGCTCCTGGCTCGAAACCGATGCGCGTAAGCGCGCCCAAGTTTAATGAAAATATTCCTGACTTGTCTCGCGTTGGCCCTCAGCGGTTGCGCCATCCCGAAGAACGACCCGTCGTTCGTGGCGGAGAAGAGTCCTGCCGTGGCCGCCTTAGCCGGCGAGGCACCCAAGGAAGGCAAGCTGGGCGAGCGTATCAAGGCGGCCAACGCCAAGAACGACCAACGGCTGCTCGATGGCGATTGGCGCGCGGTGCAACCTGCCGTCGGCCCGAAGCCTTAAGCGTTTACCGCCCGACTGGGTCGGTGGTGAGCTTCATCCGAAAGTGTCGCTCGAAATAAACTTCCAACGCATCGGCCAAGGCTAGGGCGGTGGCTGCACGATGTTCGGTCGTATCGCGCATCTGCACCGGTACTTCCAGTTGGATTCCGTCAAGCTGTGCCTTGTCGCGCGATCCGTGCGCTGCGATGTCGTACGCACCATTGAAGTAGGGCTCTCCAGCGGCCAGCGTTTGCTTTGGGGAGGGTACAGCGGCGAGGCCGCGGGCCTCGAGTAGGCCACCGAGGCTCGTCTGGCCGCGGACGAGTTCGGCGAAGCCAGTCGGGGTGAGGCGCCCGAGTTGACGAATTGAACTCCGCGCCCGCACGGTCGCGTCGGTATCCAGTTCGTGGTCGGTCAACTTCAGGTCAGCAGGTTTCAAGAGGTAGCCGATTTCGATTCGCTTGTTCGGGTGCCCATGTGAGTGGATGTCGAGGTAGAGCCCGTGCGGGGTTTGTGCGAGGACGCTTTGCTCCGCGCGGTCGATGCAGCCGTGGTATTCCTGCCAGGCTTGGATGGCCTTGGGGTGGCCTTGGGTCGCGACGGCCAACTCGCGGTTGCAGTCCACTTTCTTGCGCGAGATTTCGCAGACGATGAGGTGCGGGGCGCGACCAAACTTCTTAATTAAGGCAGCGCGGATGGCTTCGGCGAGGGCCCGTGAGTAGGTGTCGCGGACCGTGACGCCTTCGGTGCGGTCGGGAATCTCCGGCGGCATGATCGCGCCGTCATGGGGCACGGAAATCACAATCGGTAAGGTACCTGGCCAGTATTTAATGTAGCCCGAGGTACTGACCTGTGGGGCGCTCAGGGCAGTGCTCGGCGCCGTTTCGGTGGTGGGACTGGCTGCCCGTTGCCCGCAGCCGATCAGTCCGCAGCCAGTGAGCAGAATAAAGAGCAGGCGGGTCATGGTTAGGCGCCTTATCTGGGCTCGCCTACGTTAAGCGACGGCGCCGCCAGCGAGGAGCGCGCGAATGGCCGCTGCTTCGGGGACATCGTCGGCCGTACTGGCTGCACCGATGCCTTCCTGGAGGACAAAGCGGAGCTTGCCGCCGCGGACTTTCTTGTCGCGACGCATCGCCTCCAGCATGCGTTCGAGCGGTAGGCTCGTGTGCAGGCGGGTTGGCAGCTGGTGCGCGGCCAGCGTGTGGGCAACGGCGTCCGCTTCGGCCGCGGTGCACCGGCCGAGTTCCGCCGAGAGGCGCGCGGCCATGACGAGGCCGATGGCGACGGCTTCACCGTGCAGGTAGGTGCCGTAACCAGCGATGGCTTCCACCGCATGGCCGAAAGTATGTCCGAGGTTGAGCAACGCGCGGCCGCCTTGAGCGCTCGTTTCGCGTTCATCGCCTGCCACGACGCCCGCCTTGATCTCGACGCAGCGACGGATGATGCGCGGGAGCAGCGGGTGATTCCAAGCCAAGGGTGCGGTGGCTTGTAGTTCGGTGAACAGGGCGCGGTCGGCGATGAGCCCGTGCTTAATGACTTCCGCCATGCCGGCAGCGAATTCGCGGGCGGGCAAGGTGGAGAGCAAAGCCGTGTCGGCAAAGACCGCGGTCGGTTGATGAAAATTACCGACGAGGTTTTTACCGGCGGCGAGGTTGATACCCGTCTTCCCGCCCACCGAACTATCGACCATCGCCAAGAGCGTCGTCGGGACTTGATAGAAATCGATCCCCCGTTGGTAGGAGGCAGCCGCAAACCCAGCGAGGTCACCGACCACGCCGCCGCCGACCGCGAAGAGTGCCCCGTCACGGGCGACGCGGTGTTCCGCGAGAAAATCCCAGACCCGGGCGAGTTCGGCCGCAGACTTGGCCTTCTCGCCGTCGGTCGTCGTGACATAGACCGGCATGCGTTGCTGCAGGGCTTGCAGGAGTTCCGGACGGGCCGCGGCGATGGCGGGCGAGGTCACGGCTACGCAGCGGGCCCCACGGGCAAGGCGTTGCTCAGCGGCCGCTAAGGCTTCGGCGAAGACGCCGGCCCCAATCCGCACCGGATAGGCGCGCGAGCCGAGTTCCACTGTGACGCTTTCAGCCGACATGAGCCCACCCTGATGCCTTCACGTCCCCGAGGCAAGCCAACCTCACTCGCCGAGGCCGACCACCGAGCGGGCATAGGCCCGTTTATCGAAGGCCTGCAGGTCCTCAGGCTTTTCACCGACGCCGATAAAGCGGACGGGTACGTCGAGCTCCCGGACGATAGCAACCAATGCCCCGCCGCGGGCGGAGCCATCCAATTTCGTGACGATTAACCCCGTGAGGCCAACGGCTTCATGGAAGACTTTGGCTTGTTCGAGCGAGTTGGCACCGAGTGAGCCATCGATGACGAGCCACTTCTCGTGCGGTGCGTCGGGCAAAGCCTTGTGGACTACCCGCACGACCTTACGGAGTTCTTCGAGGAGGTGCGCCTTCGTATGCAAACGGCCGGCCGTATCTAAAATCGCAAAGTCAACACCCCGAGCAGTGGCCGCTTTGACGGCGTCGAACGCCACCGCGGCAGGGTCGGCTCCGGAGGCTCCACCAACGACTTCAGTGTCGAGGCGTGCGGCCCAGGTCGCCAACTGTTCGCCGGCGGCGGCTCGGAAAGTATCGCAGGCA
>CAIYAN010000356.1 GCA_903924185.1 uncultured Opitutia bacterium
CTCGCTGTTGATACCAACCGAAGCCAGCGCCTTGAAGAGCGTGCCGGCGACACCGGGGTGGGAAATCATCCCGACGCCGACGATGGAAAGTTTGGAGATTTCGCCGGCCGAACGAACGGTGCCGCTACCGAGCTTCTTGAGGGTCTGCCCGACGACCTTCTCGACGCGCACATACTGATCGGTGGTCACGGAGAAGGTGAGGTTGGACTTACCGTCCTTGCCTAGGTTCTTGATGATCATGTCGACGCTCAAGCCGGCTTCGCCGAGGTCGTCGAAGATGGCGGCGATGGCCTGCGGGTTGTCCGGGAGGTCGGAGACCGTTACACGTGTCTGCAGGCGGTCGAGGGCGACACCGGCGATAGCCGCGTCTTCAAGGGTTTTGGCGATGGCTTTCACGATGGTACCAGGTTGGTCGTTAAAAGAGGAGCGGACTTCAAAGGGGACGTTATATTTCTGTGCGAACTCAACCGAGCGCGATTGCATGACCTTGGAGCCGCTGGAGGCGAGCTCGAGCATCTCCTCGTAGGAGAGCTCCTGCATCTTGCGGGCAGCGAGGACGATGCGAGGGTCGGCGGTGTACACGCCGTCAACGTCGGTAAAGATTTGGCAGAGGTCAGCCTTGATGGATGCCGCGACGGCGATGGCGGTGAGGTCGGAGCCCCCGCGACCGAGCGTGGTGACCTGGCCCTTTTCGGTGACGCCTTGGAAGCCAGCGACGACGACGACTTTGCCTTCTTCGAGGCGCTCAAGGAGGTCGCCCCCCGTGATGCGGGTGATGCGGGCGCGGGTATGAATGTCGTCCGTGAAGATACCAGCCTGGGCACCCGTGCGGGAAACCGCGGGTACGCCGATGGCATGGAGGGCCATGACGGTCAGCGCTATGGTCTCCTGTTCGCCAACGGCCATGAGGACGTCCATCTCGCGTTCGTCCGGTAAGGGCATGAGCGCCTTGGCGCGGCTAATCAGGTCGTTAGTCACTCCGGAACGGGCGGAGACGACGACGACCAAGCGATTACCCTTGGACCACTGCTCCTTGATTTTGGCCGCAACGTTTTGGATACGGTCAACAGTGCCTACGGAGGTTCCGCCGTATTTTTGGACGATAAGGGTCATCCGTTTAGGATTCGGGAGAGAAGATGCGGAGCACGACTGGCTCCTCGAGCACCGTCTTGAGGCGGCGGAGATCTGTCAAGACCTTGGACATCTTTAACTCGTCGACCGGATAGGTGGAGAGCGTCACGGTGCCACGGCCTTGGTTGGGGTGCTCGTATTGAATGACGCGGGCAATGGAGACCTTGTGCTTCGAGAAGATGCGGTAGATGCCTTCGGAGACGCCGGCCTTATCGAGCAGCGAGAGGCGTAGGTAGAAGGGCGAGACAATCTCGGGGAGATCGGCCATGCGGACCTTTTTGCCCTGGCTTTCGCGGGCGGCTAGGCTGTCAGCCGTGAGACCCGAATTGGTGTTACCGGTGAGGGCGGCGATGGCGTCCACGATGTCGCCGATGACGGCGGAAGCAGTGGCGTCGCCGCCAGCCCCGCGGCCGGTCAGGGTTGTCGCACCGACGACGTCACCACGCAA
>CAIYAN010000357.1 GCA_903924185.1 uncultured Opitutia bacterium
AACTTGCGGAGGCGCTCGTAATGGATGAGCGGCTCTGCCGCCAGGGGATTATAACCGGCCCGGCGCACCTTATCGCGGGCGGCGCGGATGACGACGTCGCGCCGTGGTGCCGCCCAGCCTAGGCGTTGGCCGACCGAAGTCGTGGAATCAAAAAGGAGCCGCTCCACATCCGCGCGACCAGGGGCACGACCGATATCTGCGGCCACCCCGGCCGCCACATCGGTCAAAGCTTCTTCAACCAAAGGTGGCCATTCCACCGCTGGCATTCGCACTCGAGCGCGGAGGGCTTCGCCGATGGCGCGACGGACCGCAGAGATTCCTTCGCCCTTCCAGGCGGAGGTCAAAACAACGGGGATGCCACCGAGCCGACGCGACAACAGTTCCGTGTTAATCTTGAGGCCTTGCTCGGTCGCGACATCGGCTTGGTTTAGCACCAACACGACTGGCAGAGCCAACTCGGAGAGTTGCGAGGCGAGGAAGAGATTCCGTAGGAGGTTGGTCGCGTCTATGACGACGACCACGGCGTCGGGACGACGGTCTCCGGCGAGGTGACCCGAGAGGGCGTCGATGACGACCTGCTCATCGGGTGACGCGGCCGAAAGTGAATAGAGCCCCGGGAGATCGATGAGCTCCACCTTGGTACCATCGCCGCAATCGCACTGACCGGACTTACGGGCGACGGTGACGCCGGGGTAGTTGCCGACGCGCTGACGCAGGCCTGTCAGGGCGTTGAACAAGGTCGACTTCCCCGTATTCGGGTTACCGACCAAAGCGACGGTTAGCCCTGGCTCAGCGACGCTCATGCTTGGGGGCGGGCGCGCTGGATGGGACAATCCGCGGCCACATCGATGATGATAGTCTGGGCTTCGGTCAGGCGGAGGCTCACTACCTGACCCGCGAACTCGATCGCCAACGGGTCACCTAAGGGGGCTTTGCGAACCAACTTAAGCACCATCCCCGGGAGGAGCCCGAGGGCCATGAGACGCTGATCCACCGACCGCTCAGGATTGAGGGACGTCAATTTGCCGTATTGGCCGGGCAGTAATTGGGACAGCGGGGTCACGCTTATTGAGAATGGTTCTCAAGAAGTTACGGGCGAGGGGGGCATTGTCAACGCCAGCCTAGGGGTTTGGGCAAATGCGTTGCCTGCTTCGGCGTGCTTTGCCTGTCTCCTATACCCCCTGCCTGATGAAATCACCCCTCCCAGTCCCGGATTCGACCCCACACGTCCCAGAGGAAATGCACACCGGGGGCATTGGCGGCCACCCCAAGGGACTAAGTAACCTCTTCTTCGCCGAACTTTGGGAGCGCTTCTCGTACTACGGGATGCGGGCGCTCTTGATGCTCTTCATGATCGCCCCGATGGCGGCCGGCGGCCTCGGCTTCGACCAGCAGCAAGCCTCCTCGGTCTACGGAAACTACGTCATGGCGAGCTACATGCTCTGCATCCTCGGCGGGTTCATCGCCGACAACTTCATCGGAGCTCGGCGAGCGGTCCTTATCGGTGGCTTCGTCATCACCGCCGGACACTATACCCTCGTACTGGACTCCCTACCGGCCTTCTACCTGGGCCTCATCCTCATCGCGGTTGGCACCGGCTTGCTCAAGCCAAGTATCAGCACGCTCGTCGGCGGACTGTACGCCCGCGGCGACGCCCGCCGCGATGCCGGGTTCTCGCTTTTCTACATGGGCATCAACATCGGTGCCTTTGCGGCCCCACTGGTGACTGGATACTTAGCCCAAGACGCTGGCTTCAAAGAAATCCTTACGGCCTGGGGGTTTGATCCCTTGCACTCATGGCATTGGGGCTTTGGCGCCGCCGGCGTCGGCATGTCCCTCGGCATGTGGGTCTATGTCCGCCGACTCAACTGGGTCAGCCATGTCGGCGACGCTCCCGAAGCCCACCACAAACGTCCGTGGGAACGCCTCGCGCTCGTCGCCCTCGGCACCATCGCCTTGCTTTACTTGATGATGAAGTCCGACGAATACGTCTGGCTCGCTTACACCATCTACTCGCTACCAATCCTCGTCGTGCTGTATTTCGGCGTGCTCCGTAAGGACGACGACAGTAAGCGCATCGCGGCCATCGGTGTGTTTTTTATCGCCGCCGTCCTATTCTGGGCGGTCTTCGAACAAGCAGGGACGACCCTAACGTTATTCGCGGATGAACTCACGCGCACCGAGATTCTCGGTCAGCCCTTCCCTTCCTCCTGGTTCCAATCCGTCAACGCGCTCTTCGTCATCGCCCTCGCCCCGATCTTTGCGTGGCTATGGGTCGCGCTCGGGACGCGCCAGCCCTCGGTTGCCCTGAAGTTCGTCTTTGGGCTCATCTTCCTCGGCCTCTCTTTCGCGCTCATGGTGCCGGCCGCCCAAGGCATCGTCGCGGGGAAGGTCAGCCCGTGGTGGCTGATTGGCGTCTACTTCCTGCAGACGCTCGGCGAGATGTGCCTTAGCCCGGTCGGCTTGAGCACGATGAGTAAACTGGCTCCCGCGCGGCTCACTGGCCTCGTCCTGGGCGTCTGGTTCTTGGCGACGGCGCTCGGCAATAAACTTTCGGGGACGCTATCGGCTGGCTTCTCTTCAAAGGACCCGGCCGCACTGGCGAGTTTCTTTAGCACGCAAGCCATCGTCGTGGGCATCGTGGCAGTCGTGTTGCTCGCCTTGGTGCCATGGGTGCGACACTTGATGGGCAAGGAACACCACTAAGCCGTGCAGCCGGAACCGTTCATCGAGGCCCCGAAGCCCGAAGAGCCGCCGACCCTGCTCCGGCTTTGGCTCTCGGTGGCCCTCCTCGCCGTCGGGGTCGCGGTGCTCATCGCGGTCTCAGTCTATGTCTGGCCGATGATCGGCGAAGGTTTCTTCGTCCACGAACCGGCGAAGGCCACGGTGCAAGGCCGCGATGTACGCATCGTACGAAACGAAGATGGCGAACGGACCGAGACGATCTACCTCGTCACTTGGACCGATGACCGCGGACAGGCGCAGAAAGGCGAACTTCAGACTGTCTGGCGGTCGTTTGCACCCGGAGCCGAGCTAAACGTACGGTATGCGCTGAAGCCGAATGGTGAGGCAGCTGAAGTGTGGCC
>CAIYAN010000358.1 GCA_903924185.1 uncultured Opitutia bacterium
CATCGAGGTCGCCAAGTAGAGAAAGAACGGCCGACCCTTGCCGGCATTCTGACGAATAAAACGTACCGCGCGAAACCCTTGCACCGAGGTCAATGCGTCCATGTCGGCCCAGTCCTTCACCGTCCCGAAAGGGACCCCATCTGCCAACCAGGGCAGCGGTGGGTAATTCTTGGTCACATCCCCTGGCACGTAACCCAGCGGCCACATGTCGTTGGAGTAAGGGAGCACGAGAGACTCGTCGAAGCCGTGAGCGGGCGGGAGAAACTTCGGATTGTCCCCCAAGTGCCACTTACCCACGACGCCCGTATGGTAGCCAGCTTTTCGCAAAAGGGTCGCGAGCGATTCTTCCGTCGTACTGAGGCCCAGTTTGGAATTGGGTGGTAAAGCCGTGCCGCCCAAGCCCAGTCGATTCGGATAGCAGCCGGAGAGCAACGCCACCCGAGAAGAGGTGCAGACGGCCTGAGTCGCGTAGAAACTCGTAAAGCGAGTGCCTTCTTGGGCGAGTGTATCGATGTTCGGCGTGACGTTCTGCTTCGAGCCGTAGCAGGCCGGATCGGCCCAGCCCATGTCGTCGGCCATAATGAGCACGACGTTGGGTTGGGCGCCGAAGAGAGATGCGCACAGGAATAGGCACAAGGTTGGGGTTAACCTCATGCACGTTTTTCTAAAGGCTACCGGGCCTTTGCCAAGCCCTCTTTCGACTCGGCGCCTAGATCTTTAGACCGAGCTCTTTGCAGACCTGAGGGTACTTGCGAGCCTTGGCCTTGAACTCGTCGACCGAAAAGTCGGCCACGATGAAGTCGCCGTACCGCAAAGAGGGGCACTTCGACTGGCTGGTCAGCGCTACAAGCTGGCGCATCTGGTGCATGTCAGCAACCACGTCACGGACGTCGAGCTGGACGCCTTGAGTGGCAAAGAATTCCAAGGCCTCCGTGCACCATGGGCACCCGGGCTTGACGTAAAGAATCGGCAATGGCTGTGGCATAGCCCCAAGCAACCCCAGCCGGCACTCGAAGGCAAGCCCCCCTTCCATTTCCCGCCAAGGCGTTGACACCCCGCGGACCGAAGGACAAAAAACACCCCCTTCCCATGGAAACTATCCACGGCGCCCCCAGCTTCACCCTCCGGACTGCTCAGGTCGAGTTGGCCATCACGCAGACCGCTGGACACCTCGGTCCGGTGACTTTCCACCTGCCCGGCCTTCAGGCGTCTCCGTACTCGCTCTCGCCTTGGCAACCACACGAGATCGACCAGTCCCTGCCCAACCTGCTGACTTACCTGCGGGGAGATTTCATGTGCCTGCCCTTTGGTGGCCAAGAGAAAGGCCCCCCCCACGGCGACACGGCAAACGCGAAATGGGATTTTCAGAATCAAACAAACCATTCCTTAGTGCTGCGCCAAAAAGGGACCGACACCGGTGCGACCGTGACCAAAACGATGTCACTGGTGGACGGCCACGATGCCATCTACGCCGAGCACGTCATCGCCCAGCTCGAAGGTCGCTGGAATTACGGCAACCATCCGATCCTAAATCTCTCCGCCGTGCCCGCAGGTACCGCGCGCATTGCGACTAGCGCTTTCCGCTTCGGCTCGGTCTACCATGCTGAGTTCTCGAATCCAGCCGCCGGCGAATCGGGCATCCTTAAGCCCAACTCCCGTTTCACTGACCTGCGTAGCGTGACTTGCAAAGACGGTACCACCACTGACCTCACTCGCTATCCCGCTCGCCCAGGCAACGACGACCTC
>CAIYAN010000359.1 GCA_903924185.1 uncultured Opitutia bacterium
GGCATCATCGTCGACGCCGGCATGGGGCTAAACTTCTTTGACGAGGAGCTGGTGAAGGCTTCGGCCCGTCTTCTCTGAACGTGCAGTTCCAGCGTTCAGTCCTGACCGGCCTAGTGGCCGAACTCCCGCCGGAGGTTTGGTCCTCTGACGAAGTGGAGCGCCGCTTAGCGCCCTTGTATGCTCGGCTGAAATTACCAGAAGGCCGCTTGGAGTTGATGACGGGCATCCAGGAGCGTCGCTTCTGGCCGCAGGCCATTCGCCCCTCGGAAATCTCCGCCCTCGCCGGTCGGCGCGCACTGGAAGCAGCCTCGGTCGGTCCAGCGGACATCGACCTCTTAATCCATTCGTCCGTGTGCCGCGATCGCCTAGAGCCTTCGACGGCTGCTTATGTGCATGGCCTCTTGGGCCTCGGGCCCCAGGCCCAGATTCTCGATGTCTCCAACGCCTGCCTAGGTTTTCTTAATGCCGTGGTGCTCGCGGCGGGCCTCGTTGAGTCTGGTCAAATCCGCCGGGCCTTAGTGTGCTCCGGCGAGAACGGTCGCCCGCTCGTCGAGCGCACCATTCGCATGCTCAATGAAGACCTCACGTTGACGCGCGATGGCATCAAGCCGTACTTCGCTAACCTCACCATTGGCGCAGGCGGGGCCGCCGCGGTCGTTTCGCGTGATGACTTGGTCGGTGACGATGCGATTCGCTTACTCGCGGGCGCGTGGGAAACGGATTCTTCGGCCAACGGTTTATGCGAAGGCGACACATCCTCCGATGAACTCGACATGCGCACGGACTCGGAAGCGTTACTCGCCGCCGGCGTCGGCCTCGCGCAGCGTTGCTGGGGTCGCTTCACGGTTGAGAGCGGCTGGAACGAAACCACGCCCGACCGCATCATCACCCACCAAGTGGGCCGTCGGCATTCCTCCTTACTCTTTGAGCGGCTCGGTTTGGATCCCGCGAAGGACTACCAATCGTTTGATCGCCTCGGCAACGTCGGGTCGGTCTCGTTGCCGGCGACGCTGGCCTTGGCGCGCGCCGAGGGGCGCGTCCGTCGTGGTGACAAGGCGGCCTTGCTGGGTATCGGCAGTGGACTCGCTAGCCTCATGCTTGCCGTCGAATGCTAACCCCCGACCCAGCCGCCTTACCCGCCGAGGTTAAGGCCCTATACCCCTTTGACGTCCAAAGCTGGGCCTCGCCCGACGGCGTTATGCGTTACGTGGACCATGGCCCGCGCGAGGGCCAGCCAGTCCTCCTGCTCCACGGGAACCCTTCGTGGTCGTTCCTCTGGCGTAACCTCATCCTAGCCCTGGCGGCCCAAGGCCATCGGGTCATCGCCCCTGACCACCTCGGGATGGGCCTGTCCGCTCGCCCAGACCGTTTCCTGCGCCTAGATGACCGCATCCGGGCCGTTCATGGCCTGGTCGACCATCTTGGGCTGAAGTCCTTTCACTTGGGTGTCCATGATTGGGGTGGCGCCATCGGCTTGGGCCTAGCGACCCGTATGCCCGACCGCATCGGCCGGATACTCGTGACTAACACCGGAGCCTTCCTCTCGGACCGTATCCCTAAGCGGATTGCCCTGTGCCGAGCCCCTTTGGTCGGACGATGGATCGCCCAGCACTTGGATGGCTTTGCCTGGCCAGCCACGTGGATGGCGGTCGAAAAACCACTTTCTAAGGCCGTAAA
>CAIYAN010000360.1 GCA_903924185.1 uncultured Opitutia bacterium
AAGATTAAGTCCGAGGACTGGAATGACTATCGTATCGTCGCTCAGGGCGGCCACCTGCAGCACTTCATCAACGGCGTCCAGACCATCGACGTCACCGATGAAACCGCGATCGGCGCCAAGAAGGGCATCCTCGCCCTCCAGCTCCATGCCGGCCCTGCGATGGTGGTCCAGTTCAAGGACCTCGTCCTGAAGGAAACCAAGTAAGCCTCACCCAGCGCTTACCCTAAGGCCGCAGGATGTATATCTCTGCGGCCTTTCTTTTTACTAAACAGACCTATGAACAAAACCCTCCTCCTCAGCGTCCTTGCCCTTTGCGGCAGCCTCGCCAGCGTGCAGGCCGAAGAAAAGAAGAACGTGCTCATGATTGCCGGGCGTCCTAGCCACGGCCCTGGTGAGCACGAACACAACGCGGGCATCCAGCTCTTAGCGGCTGGCCTCCAGCAAGGTGCCGCTGACCGCGTGACCGTCACCGTCAGCCTCGGCGGCAAATGGCCCTCTGATGACGACGTCGCCAAGGCCGACACGATTGTCATTTATTCTGACGGTGGCGGCGGGCATCCCGCCCTCCCGCACCTCGACCAGCTCGCCAAGAAGATGGCCGCTGGTTGTGGCTTCGTGTGCTTACACTACGCCGTCGAGCCTGCCTATGAAAAGGCTGGTTGGCTCAGCGCGGACGGCCAGCCCGTGTCGGTCGCGCCGCCTGGACGTTCTTCAACGGGGAAGGGTGCCAAGGAGTTCAAGGACTGGCTCGGCGGTTACTTCGAGCAGCACTGGTCGGTCAACCCCCACTGGCTGGCGGACTTCAAGTCCTTGCCCAACCATCCGGTGAGCCGCGGCGTGAAGCCCTTTGCGACGGTCGACGAATGGTATTTCAATATGCGTTTCCGTGACGGCATGGAAGGTGTGACGCCGATCCTCGCCGCGCTGGCCCCGGAGAATACCATGAAGCGCGGGATGGGTACGCACAACGGCAACCCCGACGTGCAAAAGCTCGTCCTCGAGGAGAAGAAGCCGCAGGTTGTCGCTTGGGCGGTCGAGCGTAAAGATGGTGGCCGTGGTTTCGGCTTCACGGGCGGACATTTCCATAAAGGTTGGGCCAACGACAACCAGCGTACCCTCGTGCTGAATGCCATTGCCTGGACCGCGAAGGCCGAGGTGCCGACCGCCGGGATTGCGACTAAGTTCACGGACGAGCAGCTCGCCGCGAATCAGGATCCCAAGGGCCGCAAGCCCGCCACCCCAGCGCCGAAGCCCGCGGGCACGCCGGCCGCGAAGTAAGTCTGCGGCGAGAGGTTATCTTAGGCCGGAGGTTCGCCTCCGGCCTTTTTGTTGTCCGAGAAAAGCGTTGGGCGGTTTGACCTTGGCCTGCGGGCGTGGAACTTGCCCGTATGTCTAAGTCTTATGCGATCATCGGCGGTAACAGTGGCATCGGCCTCGCCACCGTGCACCGCCTCTTGGCGGCAGGTCATCACGTATCCGCCGCCGCGCGCAACGCCGGCCCGCTGGCCGAACTCGGCGTCTCCGTGCAGCCCTTCGACGCCCTCGGGCCCACGCCGCTCGTTTGGCCCGAGAAACTCGACGGGCTCGTCTACTGTCCCGGCACGATCGCCTTGAAGCCCTTTCACCGCCTCACCGAGGAAGACTTTCTCCGCGACTACCGCGTCAACGTTCTCGGTGCCATCGCCGCGCTCCAGTCGGCATTGCCTGCGCTCAAGGCTTCGGGCAGCGCCTCCGTCGTCCTCTTTTCGACGGTGGCCGTGGCCCAAGGCATGCCCATGCATGCGAGCATCGCTTCCGCGAAGGGCGCCACCGAAGGCCTCACCCGCAGCCTCGCCGCCGAGTGGGCTCCGCTCATCCGCGTGAACGCGGTGGCCCCGTCGTTGACCGATACGCCTTTAGCTGGGCCCTTGTTAAATTCCGAGCTAAAGAAGGAAGCCGCTGGTAAACGTCACCCCTTACAGCGGGTCGGTTCGGCGGACGAGATGGCGGCGCTCGTCGAACATCTCCTTAGCGACCACGCGCGTTTCATGACCGGACAAGTCTTACGGATTGATGGCGGCCTGTCGTCGGTTCGGACATTTACCTGACAACAAAAAACCCGGCCCCTGGTGAGGCCGGGCCTTGGTCGGCTCCGGAGCGGTTAGATCAGGATGAGCGTGGGCTCTTCCAGGATCTGCTTGAGCGCCTGGAGGAACTGAGCGCCGTTGGCGCCGTCGACCACGCGGTGGTCGCCCGAAAGGCCGATTACCATGCGGTGACCCATCACGATGCGGTCGTTGGCGTCGATCACTGGCTTTTTGATCGTCGCACCCACGGAGAGGATCGCGGCGTTCGGCACATTGATGATGCCGAAGAAGCCCGTCACGCCGTACATGCCGAGGTTGGTCACGGTGAAGGTCGAGCCAGACATCTCCGCGGGAGACAGCTTCTTGGAGCGCGCCTTGCCGATGAGTGTCTTGGCGTCAGTGGCGATGTCACGGAGCGACTTCGCATGGGCGTCGCGGATGACGGGGGTCACGAGGCCATCTTCGAGGGCCACGCCGAAGGACAGGTGGACTGCGGAATGCTGGCGGATGCTCGTGCCGGCCCAAGAAGCGTTCACGGTGGGCACGCGGCGGAGCGCTTCAGCGGAAGCCTTCAGGATGAAGTCATTGACCGAAAGCTTGAGAGCGGTTTCGCCCCCTTGTTCGGCGAGGCGCTTGTTCAGCGTTTCGCGTAAGCCCATGAGCGAAGCGGCATCGACTTCGACCTCGAGGTAGAAGTGCGGCACCGTGTTCTTGGATTCCAAGAGACGACGAGCGATGGTCGCGCGCATACCGCCAACAGGGATATCGGCGTCGGGCTGGATGCCCTTTCCGTCGGCGGGCGGAGCCACGGCGACATTGATGGGGCCACTCGGTGCGGCGGACACGTGAGCGGAAGCGGCGGCGGCGATGTCGCGGGCGACCACGCGACCACCCGGGCCGGTACCAGTGAGGGTAGCGACGTTGAGGGCGGCCTTCTCGGCCATGCGACGTGCGTAAGGCGAGGCGCTGGTGCGGCTCGCGTCGGATTGCGGAGCGGGCGCGGCGTTGGCGGCCGGGGCGGCGGGCACGCACGGGATGCCCGTCGTTTCAGGGATGGGTGCCTTGGCGGAAGCCTTCGGCGCGGCGGGTTTGCCCTTGGGGTCGGGGGCGGTTTCCCCGGCCTTGCCGATGGCGCAGATCGGGTCACCGACCGGGAGCTGGGAGCCCGCCGGGGCGTAGATCTTCAGCACCGTGCCGGGCACCGTGCAGGAAAGCTCCATCGTCGCTTTGTCTGTTTCGACTTCCGCGAGGATGTCACCGAAGGCGACCTTCTGGCCTTCTTTGATATTCCATTTCACCAAGGTACCGACCGACATCGTGTCGGACAACTTGGGCATATCGATAATTTCAGCCATCGTAGTTAAAAGGGTGGGGGCTTAGGCGAGGACCTTGAGGGCGGCGGCAACGACGCGCGCGGCGTGGGGGAGCTGCTCGTCCTCCATGCGCTTGCAGTAAATCTGCGGGGCATCGATGGAAGACACGCGGCCGATGGGCGCATCGAGGTCATCGAAGGCCTTGGCTTGAATAATGTAGGCCACCTGGGCGTCGACGCCGCAGAAAGGCTTATTCTCTTCGACGAGCAAGGCGCGGTGCGTCTTGCGAACCGAGGCGAGGATGGTCTCCTCGTCGAGCGGGCGGATGGAGCGGAGGTCAACGACTTCAACGCTGACGCCATGTTCCTTCTCCAGGATCTCGGCGGCCTTGAGGGAAGTGATGACCGCGCGGCCGTGGGCCACGATAGTGAGGTCGGTGCCAACACGCTTTACGTCAGCGACGCCGAGCGGGACGATGTAATCCTCATCGGGCACCTCGCCCTTATCGTTATAAAGGATGGTGTTCTCCATCACGTATACCGGGTCGTTATCGCGGATGGCGGCCTTCATGAGGCCCTTGGCGTCGTAAGGGGTAGCGGGGCAGACCACCTTGATGCCTGGGTGGGAGGCCAAAATGGCTTCGGGCGTGTGGGAGTGGGTGGCGCCGACGTTGGTGCCGCCGTTGGCGGGACCGCGGATGACAATCGGGCAATTGATGAGGCCGCCGGACATGTAGCGGATGTTGCCGGCGTTGTTCACGATTTGGTCGAACGCCACGTAGGAGAAGGACCAGAACATCAGTTCCATCACTGGGCGGATGCCGAGCATGGAGGCGCCGATGCCGAGGCCGATGAAGCCTGCTTCGGAAATCGGGGTATCGACGACGCGCTTGGGGCCGAACTCTTTGAGGAGCCCTTCGGTCACCTTGTAGGCGCCGTTGAACTGCGCGACTTCTTCGCCCATGACGACGACGTTCTCGTCGCGCTGGAGCTCTTCGCGCATCGCGGCGCGGAGCGCCTCGCGGTAGGTAATGACAGCCATGAAAAAAGTCGGGTAAGGGGTTATTCGAAGATGATCGTACCGCGGCTCGTCGAATTCGGCCCGCGATTATCTTCTTCCCAATAGATGTGCTTGGTGATGTCGGCGACCGTGGGGTCGGGCGATTCCTCGGCGAAGACCGCGGCCACATCCGCCTCAGCCATGGCAGCCTCGTTGATGGCATCGCGGGTGGCGGGCGTCAGCACGCCTTCGGCGAGCAATTCGTTTTCGAAGAGGAGAACGGGGTCCTTATTTTCGCGGTATCCCTTGATCTCTTCCTTATCGCGGTACGTCTTGTCGGGGTCGGCCATCGAGTGGCCGAAGTAACGGTAGGTAAAGATCTCGAGCACCGTCGGCTTAGATTCCTCGTGGGCGCGTTTGACGGCCGCATCGGTTTTGGCGCGGACTTCATACACGTCGTGGCCGTTGATGACATCCCAGGCCATGCCGTAACCCTCGGCGCGCTTCGCCAAGCAACCCGGGTGGGCGGTGGAGCGTTCTTGGGAGGTGCCCATCGAGTAACCGTTGTTCTCGATGACGAAAATCATGGGTAGGTCCCAGAGGGCCGCCAGGTTGTAGGCTTCATGGACGGCGCCTTGGTTGACCGCGCCGTCGCCCATGTAGGCGAGGCAGCAGCCCTTCAGGCCCTTATACTTAACGGCGTAGGCGAGGCCGGTGCCGAGGGGCGCTTGGCCGCCGACGATGCCGTGGCCACCCCAGTAGTTCTTGTCGGGGGCGAAGTAGTGCATCGAGCCACCCTTACCTTGGGAGCAGCCCGTGACCTTACCGGTCAGCTCGGCCATGCACTCATTCATACTCATCCCGACCATGAGGCCGTGACCGTGGTCCCGGTAGCCCGTGATGATATGGTCGTGCTTACCGAGGAGGGAGATTGTGCCAGCGGCGACGGCCTCTTGGCCGACATACAAGTGCAGAAACCCCCCAATTTTGCCCTGCTGGTAAGTGCGAATGCAGCGTTGCTCGAAATGGCGGATACGTGCCATTTTGGTGTAGAGCGCCACCTTCTCGGCCTTGGAGAGGGCCGCGTTGACGGGGTGTTTAGCGAATTCTGAAGGACCGGCAGGCTTCTTCAGGGATTCCGGATGGGTGAGGACAGCGGGCTTGGCCACGGTAGTTCGTTTGGGACGATTGGAGGGGTCTAGCGGGGAAGGTCAAGCGAACCCTCCGGTCGGGGGATTTGCCTTGACCGAGGGGGGTACCCCCTCCCTTTTCTCTTTAATCGCCTAAAACGGCGAAAAGACCCCTTTCTATGTCCGAAACCTCCGAGGCCCTGGTGCGCGAATTCACCGTCCAAAACCGCATGGGTATCCATACCCGCCCGGCGGCCCAGATTGTCCGCCTCGCCAACCGCTACCCGGACGTCGAAATCACCGTTTCCAAGGACGACGAAGTCGTGAACGGAAAAAGCATCATGGGCCTAATGATGCTGGCGGCGGGACAGGGTTCGGTCTTAAGATTCTCAGTGAGGGGCAAGGACGCATCCCCGCTCCTCGACGAAATGGATGCCTTGTTTGCCCGTAAGTTCGACGAATCCTAACCCACCCCATGTTAGCTCTGTTTGCCAGCCTAGTCGTCTTCGCCGCCTCTGAAACGGCTCCGTTGCCGCCTGTCCCCATCATCCCTGATCCCGAGGTGCCGCGCTACCTTAACACCGCCGAAAGGGCGGAGTGGGGTCG
>CAIYAN010000361.1 GCA_903924185.1 uncultured Opitutia bacterium
CGCGTAATAGTTCTTCACCGAATCTCCCGGCATGTGCTTCAGGCTACCGTCGAGCACGACCTTACCGTTGACGATGACGAGCAGGACATTGTCACAGCCGCCGACAAAGCGGAACTGATCGGCGAAGGGCGCGCGAATCCTGCCGCGATAGATACCGAGCCACAGCACCGGGGCCACTTCTTTCTCCACCCCGAAGGCCTTCGGAGCCTCGGACGCACTCATCGTTGGTTGGAAGATACCATTGGCCGAAAGCACGGCGTCCGCATGGTAATACTTGTCGAGTGCCAGCGTCGCATCGCCCTTGGCTGAGATAATTTTTCGAATCGCTCGGAAGTAATCCGAGATTTCGTCGTCGGTGTAGCCGTAAGTGCTGACGCCTGGCTTGAGCGTGATGATCGGCTTATGGTCCTTGGCGCGCTTGATGTCCCAGAATTCACCGATCAGGCCATTGCCCGCCCCGCGGCCACCGAAGAGCGAAACAAAGTTTTTCCCGTTACCCACCCCGACGCCCATTCCACTGCCGATTCCACCACCAGAGCCGCCGCCAAAGCCCTTGGAGGAACCGCCGCCCATCAGGCCTGAGTTGAGTGAGGACATCGCCACCGTGGGCACATCAGGCAAGGCAATCGTTGCCGACGCATTCTTCGTCGTGATGCGGGTCGGCGTCTTTGCCGTGGTCTTCGGGTTCTTCGGCTGCAGCCGCGTCTGAAACTGCTTCGCCTTCTCGCCCGCCGCCCCACCGCCCGAACCCGTCGCGAAGCTCCCGGGATCTTTTTTAGCGGACTCCTTTGACACCGAGATAATCAGGAACGCCGCAATCAGCACCAAAATGACGTGGATGGTCACCGACACCACAAAGCCCTCTCCGCCCACCCGTTGCCACAGCGGGCGCCGGCGGTTAGGGACGACTTCGTCAGACGGGGGTTCGCTCACAGTGGGTAATATTAGGACTCAACGATAAACCGCAAGCCCACGAAAGCGCTAGCGGCGATATGACGGAAAGTGAATGACTTTGGACGCCACATGACCACTGCCTTGGGCAGGGGCGCGACTGCGTCGCGTCCGCTTGTATCGAGGTAGGGTTGGCACTGCGTGCCAACCTAGCTGCCTCTCGCGAGCAACGCTCGCGGGTAGGGGCAAGGCTCTGCCTTGCACTCCGCAACAGGAGGGCGCGGCAAAGCCACGCCCCTACCCTTCCCGTCTTTTGCACCGGCCGCAGGCCAATTTGCACCTTTGCACTTTTGCACTTTTCTCTCCCCTCACCCCTAGCCAACCAACCCCCACGCGAAGGCTCCGCCTTCGCGCTCACTTCCCTTGATGCTTCAGGGCGCTCTTCCGGGCCTTGGCGATTTCTTCCTCCGTCAACGCATAGCCCTGCTTGGCTCCGCCCATCAAGCGGCCGACGGCGGAGGCTTCGGACTTATCGGGGTGCGTTAAAGTGAGGTTATGCCCGAGCTCATGGGCGATGGTGCGGGCCAGCGAGCCGACCTTCATCGGTTCCGCTTCGACCAGCAAGGCTTTCACCGGCGGCTTCTCGCCGCGCGAGGCCTTATCCGTCCAAACACCAATGACCGCCTGATTCCCACCCAGGTTCGCATAACCTTGATAGGTCGCGCCGATATAGGGCAGGAGATAAACGTTCAGCGCTGAGCGAAGCTGTTGGGCTGGATCGAGGAGCTTACCGATGGCGGCCGTGCGGCCGGATCCCGCGACCTCTTCTTCGCCGCGCTTGGAGTTCTCCACCACCGCCAAGAGCTCTTTGAAATCCTTCGGCTTCAGCAGAGCTTCCGGCTGCGCGCGCTCCACCACGAACTGAATCCCCGCGGGCTTCCAGATACGATTCACCTCCGCGAGCACCAGGCCCGTGAGCTCTTCGGGCTTCACCCAATTCTCCATCGCCTGACCCTTGACGGTCATCGTAGCCCCTTGCGTCAGGTGAAAACGAATCGGCAACGTAATGATCGGCTCCGCCGCGGAAACACCGAGGCCAAGCAACAGCGTGCATACAGAGGGGAGCCACTTCATTCCCTCACCTTACCCTCCCCCACCCCGCCTGCAATCCTCAGGTAGGGACCGCACCGCGTGCTGTCCTAGCTGCCTCTCGCGAGCATCGCTCGCGGGTAGGGGCAAGGCTCTGCCTTGCACTCCGCAACAGGAGGGCGCGGCGAAGCCACGCCCCTACCTCATGAAGGAAATAGCGGTTGGCGGTTGGTGGATAGGGAATGGCTTTGCCTCGGGTAGGGTTGGCACTGCGTGCCAACCTAGCTGCGCCTGTTGGGGTCTGGCTTCAGCGCGTTCACGCGATGGTGCCTGACCCCGTTCGGACAGGCGCTTCGCCTAGTCGCCTCCCTAGGTCGGTACGCAGTCCCGACCCTACCCTCGATTCAGCCCGCGACGTAATCCACCACCAGGACCCTATCGAGGACGCCGCCTAGGAGGGCGACGAATTCCTGGTGGGCGGGCTCGTGGAGGTACTGCTTCTCGAGGACTTCCTTCGACGCGAACGTCACCATGAAGATGTGGGTGAAGCCTTGGTCGAGGCCTTCTGGGCTCACGTTGGTCCCGCATTCAAAAGCCTGGATCGCTGGCAGCTTACCCGGCAGTGCCTTGAACGCATCGACGATGCCCTGCACCTTCGCGGCCGGAGCGTCGTCCTTAAACTTGAACATCACGATGTGGCGGTAGGAACTCATACCC
>CAIYAN010000362.1 GCA_903924185.1 uncultured Opitutia bacterium
CGAAGGTCCTGGAGGAAATCCAGAAGACCATCATGGAGAAGGTCCAGGTCGTCGGCGGCATGACCCTCGGCGTCGGCGTCGCCGAGAACGTCACGGCCGAATAATCAATCGTTGTTGGCTAGCCATAGCCCGGGCCGCACGAAAGTGCGGCCCGTTTCATTGGCGGAGGCCGCTCCGTAAGACACTCCTCTGCTTGCTTTTTGCGGAGAATTTCGTCATATTGACTGTCCCCTGCGGTGTTCGACACCCGCGGCAGCCTCCCTTCCCTACGAACATAATATACGGGAGGTGCGACCCGACCGGCCTCGTCCGAGCCGTGGCAACGTACCGCCCACCTAAATCCAGGATACAGTGGAGCTCCAATCGGAATCGGCACAGGCGGGGGACCTTTTATAAGTAGATGACAGAGTACAGATGACGGATGACAGGGTGGGACGCGAAGACATCCCATCCTCATGACTCTGGTAGGGACGGTTCTCCGAACCGTCCGCAACCGAGCAAACTAACGGCGGGCTCGGAGAGCCCGCCCTACCTTATGATGCCCTCCGCATTCATTCCGGTTTCCGATCTCCCCTTGAGTTCCTGCCTTGGCCTATCCGCCAACCGCTATCCGCCGTCCGCTTAAACCTATGGTCAGCCCAGGTTCAGCTGACCACCTTCGCAGAGGCTCGGATTACCGAAAGTCTTCATGGGATGGCCGAACCCCTTGGCGATGGACATGAGCAGGCGATTGTGCGGCTCCTGCTTGAACTTGAGAGCCCGGCCAGTCTTGAAACCGAGACCTCCGCCGATGAGCACCCACGGGATGTCCTCGTGCGTGTGGCTGTTGCCCTTCCCGAGCTCGTTCGTCCAGACGATGGTCGTATTGTCCAGCATGTTGCCCTTGCCGTTCGGCTCCGGCGTCTCCTGTAGGCGCTTCGCCAGGAAGGCGATCTGCTCAGCGAACCAAGTGTTGATCTTGACGAGTTTCTCGACCGATCCCGTGTTGAGGTCAGGGTCGTGCGAGAGCGAATGGTGACCTTCCTCGACGCCGATCCATTTCATGCGGGCACTGCCCACGGAGTTGGTGAACTGGAAAGTCGAAACGCGGGCCATGTCGTTCTGGAAGGCGCTAATGAGAAGCTCGGTCTGCAGGCGGGTGATATGCGGGATGCTGTCGTTATCGAGGGGCACGCCCGGCTCGGGCGGATGCGGAACCTTTAAGGCCGCCTGCGACCGGCTTTCGGCCAGGCCACGCTCGAGTTCGCGCAACGCGGTCGCATGCTGATCCAGCAGCCCCCGGTCGCTCTTGTCGACGGCGTTGGCGACCTTGGCGATGTCGTCCTTGAGACCATCAAGGACGGATCCAAGGTTCTCACCTTCCTTCATGGAGCCATAGAGCTTGTCGAAGAGTTCATAGGGGCTGGAAATCGGAGCCACAGGCTGGTTGGCGCCGGCGTAGCTCCAGCGGGTCCACGGGTCGGCGCGATTGCCGACGGCGATACCGATCTCCAGGGAGCCCATGCGGGTCTTGGTCGCGGGGTTGGACTGCAGATGCGTGCGCAGGACCTGGTCGACGGACGGGCCGCTGGCCCAGCCGGCGGGAGCGCCGCCGCCACCCATGATGTTGCCCGGGAAGAGCTCGATGCCGGTGAGCAGGCAGCTCATGCCGCGCATGTGCGAATCGCCGTCGCCACGGACGCGGTTGTTCACGCCCTTAAGCGTGAGGAGCTTGTCCTTGAATGGCTCGAAGGGCTTCATGATGGCCTTGAGCTTGAAGTTCGTGCCTTCCTCGTCGGGCCAGAATGCCGGCGGAACGACCCCGTTAGGCGAGAAGACGAAGATGACGCGCTGACGGCG
>CAIYAN010000363.1 GCA_903924185.1 uncultured Opitutia bacterium
CGAAGTTACCCTTACCGGGCACTGGACAAGGACGGCAGACGTAGACCTTCGGCTTCGAGGGGAGCTCCTGGAAGGACTTGATGAGGTCGCGATAGTCACCGACGAACTCGGCCTCATGCTTCCAGTTCTGCGGCTTAGTGTCATTGGTCCCGAGCATGATGATAACGATGTTCGGCAGCATCTTCAGCGCTTCCTGGTACTTCTTCTCCTTCCGGTAAGGGTTGTCGCCTTTCTGCAGGAGTGTCCGGGCACTGACGCCAAAGTTACCGACTTTATACTTCTCGCCGAGCAGGGCCTGTAGCTGGTCGGGGTAGCTCTTGCCGCGGTCGGCGCCGACGCCTTGCGTGATACTATCGCCGATGCAGGCGACCTTGATCGGCTCTTCAGCGGCGGTGAGGGTGACGAAGGAAAGCAACAGGGCGCAGAGGCCGGCGAAACAAGTACGGAGCTTCATGGGGAGTGGGGTGAAGGCAGGATGCGTGGCAGATTTTGGTGGGCGAGTCCTAAAAACATTGTGAACTAGCCCTTTTACGTGATCCCGGGGCCAGCGATTGGCCTTCCCTTCCCTACGCAATCAAGGCAGGCTCTTGGGACAGTCATCCATCCGCATTCGCACGTCGCAAGACGCGAGGAAAGTCCGGACACCATAGGGCAGGATTCCCGCCGCAAGTCGGGGCACGGGTTAAACCGTGACGGACAGTGCCACAGAAAATAAACCGCCGTCCCCGCAAGGGAAACGGTAAGGGTGAAAAGGTGGGGTAAAAGCCCACCGCTCCGAGGGCGACCAAGGAGGCATGGTAAACCCAATCCGGTGCAAGACAAACAGGGACCGCCCGAGGCCGCCCACCAAGGTTCCGGGTTGTCGCACCGCCGCAAGGCGGGTCCGCAAGGACAGAGAAATGAATGCGCAAGGGCTGGCGAGAGCCACCCAGGACAGAATCCGGCTTACAGTGGATGACTCAAAGACGGAGGGCCGAACGGAAACGTTCGGCCCTCCCCCTGTTTGGACTGATAGCGAAGCTTAGCCGCGCTGGGCAATCCCGACGTACTGGCGCTCGGTCGAACCGACGTAAATCTGGCGCGGACGATGAATCTTCTGC
This sequence comes from uncultured Opitutia bacterium, assembly GCA_903924185.1. Lineage (GTDB taxonomy): Bacteria > Verrucomicrobiota > Verrucomicrobiia > Opitutales > UBA953 > UBA953. The sequence goes on from CAIYAN010000363.1 coordinate 1,101, forward strand.
TTCGGGGTTTCCGCGATTTCCTTCCAGTGCGAGATCCAGCCGGGCATGCGGCCGATGGCGAAGATGACGGTAAACATCTCGGTCGGGATACCGATGGCCTTAAGGATGATGCCCGAGTAGAAGTCGACGTTCGGGTAGAGGTTGCGCTGCTTGAAATAGGGGTCGTTGAGCGCAGCGTCTTCGAGGCGCATGGCGATGGCCAGAAGCGGGTCATTGATACCCAGAACCTTGAGAACCTTATCGCACTGGGCCTTGATGATCTTGGCGCGCGGGTCGTAGTTCTTGTAAACGCGGTGTCCAAAGCCCATCAAGCGGACCTGCTTGGTCTTGTCCTTGGCGTCGGCGATGAACTTCGAACCGTCGTCACCCGAGGCGTGGATTTCCTCGAGCATCTCAATGACAGCCTGATTAGCGCCGCCATGAAGCGGACCCCACAAAGCACATACGCCCGCTGAAACGGACGGGAAGAGATTGGCGCCACCGGAGGCGACCATGCGCACGGTCGAGGTGGAGCAGTTCTGCTCGTGATCGGCGTGCAGGAGGAGGATCAGATCGAGCGCGCGGGCGACTTCTGGATGAACGGCGTAATCGGCGTTGGGCTGCGAGAAAAGCAGGTGGAGGAAGTTGGAGCAGTAATCCAGACCTGGCTTCGGGTAGACGGGCGGCTCACCTTCCTTGGAGCGGTGCGCCAAGGCGGCCAAGGTACGGACCTTGGACATGAGTACGGCCGCGGTTTCGTCGAACTTCGCCAAGTCATGGGCGCGCTCGTTCGTGCCGAGGTCAGGGTAGTAACAACCCAAGGTGTTCAACGTGGCCGAAAGGACGGCCATCGGGTGGGCATTGCCAGGGAAGCCACTGAGGGCGATACGCAGGCCTTCGTGCACCTGGGAGTTATCAAGGATGCGGGCCTTGAAAGTGTTCAGCTGGGCGCCGGTCGGGAGTTCACCGTAAATCAACAGGTAAGCGGTCTCGATGAACGTCGACTTCTCGGCGAGTTCTTCAATGGAGTAACCTCGGTAGCGCAAGATGCCCTTCTCGCCGTCGATGAAGGTGACCTTGGACTCACAGGCGCCCGTGTTGGCATAGCCGTCGTCGAAAGTGATGTAACCTGTTTCGTCGCGCAGCTTGCGGACGTCGATGCCGCATTCCTGCTCGGTACCGACAACGATGGGAAGGACGATTTCCTTATCGTCCAGTTTGAGAATGGCGTTTTTGGTGCTCATGGCGGGGGTATGCCGCCATAAGCCTGACGCCTCAGCGGTCAGCCAAAGTCAGGAAATTACGGTACAGTTGCAAGCCTTTGACCTGACTTTTCTCGGGGTGGAACTGGGTGGCCAACACCCGCCCCCGGCGAACACCGCTCACAAAGCGACCCGCGTAGTCCGTCTCACACCAAACCAAGGCGGGGTCGGTCTGGACGACCCGGTAGCTGTGCACGAAATAAAAGGGCTCCCCTTGGGCATTAAGACCGGCCGTCAGGGGGCTCTCGGCCTTGAAAATGGCTTCATTCCAACCCATGTGCGGGATGCGCAGGCCCGGGGTGGAGGGGAAACGGGTGACAACCCCAGGGAAGATGCCCAAACCGGGCACTGCGGCTTCTTCCGAGCGCTCAAAGAGGACCTGTAGGCCCATACAGACACCCAAGAAGGGTCGATCTGCGGCAATCCACTCCTTGATGAAGACTTCGAAGTCATTGCGGCGGATACAGGCCATACAATCCGCCATGGCCCCCTGCCCTGGGAAAACCACCGCATCGGCGCCTTCCGCTGCTTGCGGTGTCGCAGCTAGGTACGCATCCGCCCCAACGGCCACCATGGCACGGTTGACGCTACGTAGGTTACCCATGCCGTAATCAATCACGGCGACCCGCGGGCGACGGCTAGACCCAGCGGCTTCCACGTTCAGGCAAGCGTGCCCTTGGTGCTCGGGACCCGGCCACCCTGACGCGGATCGATTTCGACGGCCGCGCGCATGGACCGGGCAAAGACCTTGAACAAGGCCTCCGCGATGTGGTGCGGCTCTTCGCCGTACTCGAGCTTCAGGTGCAGGTTACAGGCCAACGCATTAGCCAGGCCTTGGAAGAACTCCCGCACGAGGGCGATATTGAAGTCCTTCACCATGTAATTGGAAATCTCGACCTGGTAGACGAGCATCGCTCGATTGGAAAGGTCCACGGCGCCACGGGCCAAGGTCTCATCCATCGGCAGAATAAAGAAACCGTAACGGCGAATACCCGCCTTGTCGCCCAAGGCCTCCTTAATAGCGGTGCCCAAGACAATACCTACGTCCTCGACGGTGTGGTGGTAGTCGACCTCGGTATCGCCGTCAGCCTTGACCTTAAGGTCGATCAGGGCGTGGCGGCTGAAGAGCGTCAGCATGTGGTCGAAGAAAGCGATACCCGTCGAGATTTCCGAAACCCCCGTGCCGTCAAGGTTGACGGAAAGGGCGATCTTGGTCTCGGCCGTGTCGCGACGGATAGTGGCTTGGCGGGCGCCGGTACTCATCCCAGAAAAATCCCTCCGCACTAGGGGAATGTCAACCTCACCCTTCCGACCAAGCCCGTGCCGCCGCGAGAAAAGCGTCCATTTCAGAGGGAGTCCCGACGGTGATGCGCAGGCCCGCCGCGGTCAAAGGATGGTTCGGGAAACGACGCACGAGAATCTTCCGTTCCCGGAAGAAGGCAAAGGCATGCTCGCCCGTCGCCGGTGAAGCCGAACGCTGGGCCGAGGC